>JACDBQ010000773.1 GCA_013694845.1 Acidobacteriota bacterium | reverse complement strand
CTCGAGCGGCACTCGCATCGGCTCGTTCGAGATAGTCGACCTGCTCGGCGCCGGCGGCATGGGCGCGGTCTACCGCGCCTACGATCCGCGCCTTCGGCGGCAGGTGGCCATCAAGGTGCTGCCCCCCACGGTCGCAGGCGATGCCGATCGCCTGCAGCGATTCGAACGGGAAGCGCTCGCGGTCGCTCGCCTGGCCCACCCCAATATCCTGGCGATCCACGACATTGGAACGCATGAAGGCTCACCGTACCTGGTCACGGAGCTGCTCGAAGGTGAGACCCTGCGGCAGAAGATGGCCGGCCAGCCGCTGTCGATCCGGCGGGCGGTCGAATACGCAAGCCAGATCGCGCGCGGCCTGGCCGCGGCGCACGAACATGGCATCGTGCACCGCGACATCAAACCGGACAATCTGTTCATCACCCGCGATGGACGGCTCAAGATCCTGGATTTCGGACTCGCCAAGCTGACCGATGCCGATGCCGTCACCGACGCGGACGCGGCAACCCTGACCGTGCGCGGCTTGGGGGTGCTCGGCACCGCGTCGTACATGTCGCCCGAACAGGCTCGTGGCGCTGGCGCAGATCATCGCGCGGACCTCTTCAGCCTGGGCGTCGTGCTCTACGAGATGCTGTCAGGAGTCTCGCCCTTCCGGCGCGGGTCATCCGCCGAAACGATGACGGCCGTCATTCGCGAGGAGGTGCCTGAGTTCTCCAGTCCGTCGGTCTGCCCGCCGCCACTGAATCGCATTCTGCGGCACTGCCTCGAGAAGAACCCTGCGGAGCGCTTTCAGACCGCTCGCGACCTCGTCTTCGACCTCGAGGCGCTATCGGATCCGGCGTCAGTGCCGGTCCGGCCGGCGGGCCGAAGGTTTTCGAACCGATATCTTCGCGCGCTGTTCACCGTCTGTGCACTCGCGCTGATCGCCGGCGCCGGTTTCATGGTGGGACAGCGCACAGCCGCACCAGCGCAGCGTCCGGGCATCACGGGGATTTACCGCTTGACGGATTTCAGCGGAATCGAGGAATTTCCTGCGATTGCACCGGATTCGAAGGCCGTCGCATTCACCGCGCGCGTGGATGGGTCTCGACAGATCTTCGTCCGGCTCCTGGCGGGGGGGACGGCCCTGCAAGTCACGAAAGAGGCGGTGGACCACGAGATGCCTCGGTGGTCGCGCGACGCGAGTGCGATCGTGTACTTCTCGCCCGCCGCACCGGGAGGCAGGCACGGCACCATCTGGGAAGTCCCCGCTCTGGGTGGTGCGCCCAGACGCATCATCGACAGCACCGGCGGCGGCGATATCGGACGCGACGGACGGGTGGCATGTTTCAGGGTGGCAGACGGACAGATCGAGCTGGTGACGGCGTCGACGGACGGCGCCGACGTCGCCGTGGTCACACGGTTTTCCGAGCCGGTGTACTACACCTTCCCCAGGTGGTCACCAGACGCGAAATGGATCGCGTATCAACGTGGCGATGGCGTCCGCTGGGACATCTTCGTCGTGCCTGCCGGCGGGGGACCTCCTCGTCAACTCACGCGAGAGAACCGCCAGATCCACGGCCTGGCGTGGTTGCCCGACAGTTCGCGAATCGTCTACAGCTCGAGCCGCGGCAGCACCATGTCCTATCTCCCCACCCTCAGCCTGTGGGAGGCGGACCTCGACGGCTCCGAACCGCGGCTTGTGGCTCCTGGCGAGCCGTCGTACGTGCACCCGGACATCCATGAGAGCGGGACGATGGTGGCGAGCCGTCTGCAGATGCAATTCGATTTGTGGCGGTATCCAACCGACGCCGCGCCGGAAGACAACGTGCGGCGCGCTCTCCGCCTCACCCGTCAGACCGGACAGATTCAGACGCCGACCGTCGGGTCGAGCGATCGAGAGATCGCCTTCCTTTCCGACAGCGGGGGGCATGCAAACCTCTGGGTCCTGACGCTCGGGCAAGGGGAATTGCGCCAGATCACCCACGAGCGTGACCGAAGCGTCGCGCTGGGTGTGCCAGTCTGGTCCCCCGATGGGAAGCGGATTGCGTTTGTCTCATCGCGCGGCAACACCGGCCTGGGGTTCGGTGTGTGGACCGTCGCTCCTGACGGCGGCAACCTGCGGAATCTCGCCGCCAACGGTCTGGGCATGGCGTGGTCTGAAGATGGCCAGTGGGTCTACTACACCGACGCCGGTGTGGTCTACAAGGTGCCTGAAACCGGCGGACCGGCGGTGCGGGTCAGGTCGGGACCGGTGCGTAACGTCGCTGGTATCGCCGGGAATACCCTGTACTTCATTGTCGACGGGACGCTGGCGGACGGCAGCCCGGGCTTCGAAGTTCACGCGGCGACGCCGGAAGATGCTCCTTCGCGCCTGCTCTCCCGAATTCCAGCCAGCCGTGCGCCGCAGTGGCAGATCGTCAATCCGTCGCTTTCGCCGAACGGCACATCGCTCGCGATGCCGCTCACCGACGGGGTGACGACCAATATCTGGACGCTGTCCGCCGCGACCGGTGGGTGGCGGCAGATCACCGATTTTGGCGAGCGGCCGATCTTCATCGCGCGTCGTGTGTCATGGTCGGCAGACGGTCGATCCATCCTCGCCGCTGTGGGCGAAGGTGACGCGGACATCGTCATGTTCGAAACGACAGCGTCGTCGCGATGATGTGCACCACGGCGCAGAGC
>JACDBQ010000771.1 GCA_013694845.1 Acidobacteriota bacterium | reverse complement strand
GCTCTGCGCGACCAGCTCGTCCTCGCTGGCCACCCGCGTCGCTGCGACCGTGGCGACGATTCCGCCGCCGCCGGCCGCGATCTCCGCGTAAGTAGCGCCGCCGAGCCGGCGCCGTAATTCCTCGCGCCGGTCTCCCGCAAACACGGCATGCGTGTGCGCATCCACGAATCCTGGCACGACGGCGTACTCCGTGGCATCGAGGATGGTCGCGCCCGGGACGGGGCTCACGGTGCGATCCAGTTCCCGCGTGGACCCCACAAACGTGAGACGCCCTTCGAACGACGCCAGTGCGCCGTCGCGCACAGACGAGACGTTCTTCTGCCGCGCACCCGCGAGTGGAGCCGGCCCCGCACAGGTCAGGATCTCGCGGGCGTTTCGAATGACCAGGTCTGCGGGCTGCATTCAGCGGGGGTTCAGGATTGCCGACAGGCGGGTGGAAAAATCATCGTCAGACAGCCCGTCGATGGCGACCCGTTTATCGCGCGATTTCAGTCCGGACAGGATCGTGACGTCCCGCCGCGGACGATCAAATGTTCCGGCGAGGAACTCGATCAGGGCGTCGTTGGCTGCTCCATCCACGGGCGGAGCGGCCAGCCGTACGAGAATGGCATCGCCGCGCGTGCCGGTAATGGCGGATCTGGGTGCACGTGGGACCACGCGGACCTTCAAGATGAGCGACTTGTGGAAGCTCAGAACTCAGAGCTCAGAAACTAGAATGCGGGAAGCGCCACAGAATGGCGAACCGCAGAACCGCTAAGGCAGGTTTCTGTTCGTCGAATTGTGTTCTGTGTGCCGAGTTCGCAGTTCTGAGCGTCAAGACCCTGCCTCCGCCGCGCGCGGACGGTGGAGGTGCACTTCTCCTTCCGGCTGCCGGTCCTGTTCGCGAATGAACTCGAGTGCGTGGTAGAGCGTCTGGATGGAGGTCTCGAGCGAGCCTTCGACGCCCCGACGGCGCAGCTTCAATTCCGTGATGTCGCGCTCGATCTCGCCGAGCCGTACCTGGGCCTTCTGCAGGAGGAGGTCGCCACGTCCCTGCGCCTCGCGGACGATCATCTTCGCCTCGTTCTGGGCGGCATCCTTGACCTCGTCCGAGAGCCGCTGTGCGGTCATCAACGTGTTCCGAAGGTTGGTTTCGCGGTCGCGATGATCGCTGAGCAGCGTTTCCATGCGCGCGAGGTCCTGTCGCAGCCGGTCGATCTCGCGCAGCGCGTGTTCATAGTCGTCGGCCGCCTCGGTGAGGAAGGCGACGACCTCGGTCTTGTCGAATCCCCGGAACGCGGCCTTGAACCGCTGCTGGCGCAGATCGAGCGGCGCGATTCGCATGACGCGCCCGGCTGGGCGGGACCCGGCGTCGGCGGCGGCAGTACTGCCGGTCAATGGTGATTCCGCTTGCTTGTGCTCGTGCATGCGTGTCGCCTCGTCTGCAGTGCCGTGCGCGGTCGCGCTCATGCGCCTGTGACCGTCGCCGGCGTTCTCTTACCGAAGATCGCGGTGCCGACCCTGACCATCGTCGCGCCTTCTTCCACGGCGGCTTCGAAGTCGTGGCTCATGCCCATCGACAAGTGCCGCAGCCCGTCCCGCGGCACGCCGCCCGCGATCCACGCCTCGCGCAGTTCGCGCAGCCGCGCGAACCAGGGACGGGTCTGTTCCTGGTCGTCGCTCCAGGGCGGCAGCAGCATCAGCCCGGCAAGCCGGGCCGCGCGGCACCCCAGCGCCGCATCGACCACCCGGCGCGCAGCGTCGGCCGGTGCCCCGAACTTCGCGGTCTCGCCGGCGAGGTCGACCTGCACGAGAATGTCGGGGGTCGCGCCCCCCTCGACAGCGGCGTCATCGATCTTGCGCAGCAGCTCCAGCGAATCGACTGAGTGGATGCACCGAAAGGGAAGCGCCGCACGGCGCGCTTTGTTCGTCTGCAGGTGGCCGATGAGGTGCCACCTTATGGGTATGTCGGGTGTTTCGCTGATCTTCTGCAGGGCTTCCTGAACCTTATTCTCGCCAAAGTCCGGTTGGCCGGCGTCCCAGGCAGCGCGCACGTGATCGGTGCCGAAGGTTTTCGACACGGCGATCAGCGTGATCTCGTCCGGCTGACGGCCGGCGCGGCGTGCGGCCGCGCCGATCCGTGCCCGGACGGCGTTCAGGTTCTCCGCAATGTCGGCATCGAGCGACAAGGCACGCGGCTTACTTGATGTACTGCTTCAACATCTCGAAGTTGGCTTTGGCCTTCTCCGCGCTCGGTCCCGTTGGAGCGATCTTGAGATAGGTTTCGAACTCCTTCGCGGCTTCGGGAAGCTTGCCGAGATTCAGGTTCGTCTGCCCGAGCATGAAGTGGGCTTCGGCGTGTTTGTCATTGGCCTTGACGGCGGCCGCGAACAGTTCCTGCGCTTTCGGGAAGTCGTTGCCGTTCCACGCAATGACACCCTGGTTGTAGAACGCGTCGGCGTTGCCGGGGCCGCCCGCGGCTGTCATCCGCTTGGTGGCCTCGGCATTCATGGCCTGGGCCTCGGTGAATTTCTTCTGCGCGTTGTATGCATTGGCGAGGCCGTTGTAGGACTCCGCTGATTCGGGGTTCACCTCGAGCGCCTTTTTGTACGATTCCTCCGCTTTCGCCCAGTCCTGCTTGCGGGAGTAGATAGCGCCCAGGTTTACGTAGCACTCCGCGCACTTCGGCGCCGAAGCCAGCACCTCGGTGAACTTCGCGATCGCTTCATCGTATTTGCCGGCGTTCGTCAGTTCCGCTCCCTGCGCAAACGCCGCCTTGATACCCTCGACTCGTTCCGCTTCCTTCTTTGCCTGCTCGGCCGACATCTGACCGCCGCTCCCCGCCTGGAGAGAGAAGTTCACTTCCTTCGTATCGAGTCCGACCCTGACTTCGAAGGTCTGGGACAACTTGTCCTTCTCGGCGGTGACCGTGTAGGGGCCGGGGGGAAGACCGATCTGTCGCCACTCACCCTTGCTGTCCGTCTTCGTTTCGTATTTGCGGTTCGTCTCGGCCGCAAGCATGGTGATCTTGGCCTCGCTGAGCGCCTTGTTCTGGGCGTCGACCACCTTTCCTTTGAGCTGCCCGCTCTGGGCGAATGCGGGCGCGGCGAGCGCCACGAGCGAAAGCACGAGCACGCTGACCAGACCAGCACCGATGCGCAGAGCCTTCATGGAATCCTCCCTAACTGCAAGTAAACACAATTGATAGCGCTTCCAGTTTACACTAGGCTCATAGATCAGCTCGGTGCCGGAGTCGTGCCTGCCGGTGCGAAGAACGCCTCGATATCCTCGAGGCGATGGGTCACCGGCGCGCGAGGCAGCGAGCTCAGCATGCGCCGCCCGTACCCCATCGTTCGCAAACGAGGATCCAGGATCGCGAGCACGCCGCGATCCTGACGATGTCGAATCAGCCGGCCGAGTCCTTGTTGAAGCGTCAGGATGGCGAGCGGTACCTGGTACTCGCCGAACGCCGAACGTCCGTCGGCGTTGATGGCCTCGATGCGGGCCGCGGTAATCGGATCGCCCGGTGAGGCGAACGGAATCTTGTCGATGATCACGCAGCTGAGCGCTTCGCCGACGACATCGACCCCCTGCCAGAAGCTCGAGGTCGCAAGCAGCACCGCGTTCGGTGTGATGCGGAACTCCCGCAGAAGCGTCGAACGCGGCGCTTCGCCCTGCACCAGGATCGGATACGACAGTTCGGCGGATACGATCGCCTGGACTTCGCGGAGGTTGGCGTAGCTCGTAAACAGCACGAAGGCGCGACCGCGGGTCCGCTGCAGAATCTCGATGACCTCGCGCGCGGCAGCGGTGCCGAATTCACGCGACCGCGGATCCGGCATCCGCTTCGGCAGATAGAGGATCGCCTGGCGGCCGTAATCGAACTCGGAATCGAGCCGCACTTCGGCTGCCCGCAGGATCCCCAGGCGTCCTTTGACGTAGTCGAAAGATCCATCGACCGCCAGGGTGGCCGAGGTGAGGACGGTCGCCGTCATGCGGTCCAGCAGCAATTCCCTGATGATCTCCGAGACGTCGATCGGGGCGGCGCGTAGAAACGTTCCGCGCCCGCGGGTCTCGAGATAGTAGACGTAGGTCGGATCGTCCGCTCGCATCAGGAACCTGATGTTCACCCGCATTTCCGACGCACGCCGCGCCAGCGCCAGCACGTCCTCGGGCGCGTCCGGGGCCAGGGCGAGGTCCGCCTCCAATGCTTCCAGTGCCGAGCCGAGCGCGTGGGCGTCTTCGGCGACGCGCGTGAGTTGCTCCGCTCGGATGCGGATGCGCGCTTCGGTGCCCGCCAGCGCCCCGGCGCCGCTGCCCGGCGCGTCGAATCGTACCATCTGGAGCGAGCCGAAGAAGTTCCGGGACCGGTCTCTCAGGCGCTCGACGTCACGACGAATCTCGTGCTCTCGGTCGGCATCACTGATCAGCCGTGCCGAGACCGCCTTGTCGACGTCGCGGGCAAGATCGTCGAGCCGGTAATTGCTGATCGCGATGCCGAAGTACTGGGTGGCGACATCCTCGAGCTGGTGCGCCTCGTCGACGATCGCGTAGTTGCAGGAGGGGATGACTTCGCCGAACGCGCTCTGCCGTACGGCGGCGTCGGCGCACAGCAGGTGATGGTTGACGATCACGACGTCAGATTCCGCCGCGCGCTGCCGCATCTTCGTGACGAAGCACTCGTGATACTGGGGGCAGTCCGAGCCGATGCAGTTTTCCGCACTGGCCGAGATGTCGCTCCAGAACGGCAGGTCTTCGGGCAGGTCTTCGATCTCCGACCGATCACCCGTCTCCGTGTGGCTGCGCCACTCGTCGATGAGCCTGATGTAGTGAGCCTCGTCGTGGGAATGGATGCCGGTGTCGCGCCGGTCGGCGAAGCGGTGGAGGCACAGGTAGTTGCCGCGGCCTTTCATGTAGGTCGCGGTAAAGGGGATACCCAGGCAGTCTCGCAGGATCGGGAGGTCCTTGAAGAAGATCTGTTCCTGAAGGTTCTTGGTGCCTGTCGAGACGAGCACGCGCTGCCGGCTCAGAATTGCGGGAACCAGGTAGGCGAGCGTCTTTCCCGTCCCGGTGCCTGCTTCCGCCAGCAGCACACCGCCTTCGGCGAAGACGCCGGCGACCGCGCTCGCCATCTGGAGCTGCCCGTCCCGGGCCTCGAACCCGGGCAGCGCCGTCGCGATCGCTCCACCGGGCGCGAATGCACCGGCGACGTCCGCGAGGAGGGCCGAGCGGCGTGCCGGCGGGCGCGACCTGGGGGGACCTAGGC
>JACDBQ010000750.1 GCA_013694845.1 Acidobacteriota bacterium | reverse complement strand
GCGCAGATGTTCGTCACGCAGTTACTCGCACGGTTCCCTGTTGTTCCCTTTGATGCAGCTGCGGCCCAGGTCCATGCTTCGTTGCGGCTCTCTCTGGAGCAGGCGGGCGCGCCGCTGGGCCACAATGACCTGCTCATCGCTTCCACAGCGCTCGCGCACGGTCTGGCCATTGCTGCACGCGACCGTGATTCGATCGCGTCAAGGATCTGACGACCCTTCGATGGTGACAGGCTGTGAAGGACGTCGGTCCGCGCGAACACACCGTCGCGCGTAAACTAGAGCGGTGGATCGGCCCGACAGCACCGCCCTCGACACCGCGCTACGCCGCACGTTCGACGCCGCCCAAGGCATCGTCTCCGCCTACTTCTTCGGAAGCACGGCAGAGGGACGCACGCACCGGGAAAGCGACCTCGACATAGGCGTGTTGCTGGATCGGCTCGTCTATCCCGGCGCCCGCGACCGCTTCGAGGCTCGGCTGCACCTGACCGGACTGCTCGGAGCCGCCACGCGCCGCAACGACGTCGACGTCGTGATCCTCAACGACGCGCCTCCCCAGCTCGCACGCGCCATCGTCACGCGCGGACGGCGTGTCTTCTGCGCTGACTCGGAGGCTGACCACGCCTTCGTCCGGACCACGCTGCTCCGCGCGGCTGATCTGGAGCCGTTCCTGCGACGGGCACGCACCGTGAAGCTGAGTGCGCTGAAGCGATGACGTACCTCGTCGAGCGGTTGGCGGAGCTGCGCCGGCATCTCGATCATCTTCGCGAGCTGGCCCCGCGGGTCCCTGAGCGATCGGCGCTCGAGCGCGACCTGTCGCTTCACAACGACGTCCTGTTTTCGCTGCTGATGGTGTCTCAGCTCGTCATCGATATCGCAGGCGAGCTCTCCGCGCGGCAAAGGCACCGCTTCGAGGACTACACGGAAGCCATCCGCAACCTCTCACGCGACAACCGGTTCTCCGACGACCTCGTGCAAGATCTCGTGCGGCTGCCGGGTTTCAGGAACGTTGTGATCCACGAGTACGTCGCACTCGACCTCGACCGGGCGGTTGAGGCAATCAACCGGCTGGGCCCGATCGAGCGCTTCGCAGAGATCGTTCGCAGGATGGAATCAGGGGCGGAGTAGCCAATCCAGGCGAGTGCCCGGCGGCCTGTCGACAACAAGCTGAAGGATGGTTTTCTCGGCGATCCGTGCCGTCTCCGCAGTTCAGTACTCGTGAAGGCAGAGTACCGCCGAGAGCGCGAGAACGCCGACACAAGGAACGGGAACCCTGAGTCGTCCCGGGCCGAGCCGCTGCCAGCGAACTCGAGAGAACATGCGACAATCGGCAAGCTTCGATGAGGCCGGTCACCGAACTCTAGTCAGCCAGGGCTGAGGCCCTGCGCTACTTCGTCGCGCGCATCCGGTCCGCTTTGGGTGCGCATCTCGTCGAGGCCCGCCTGTTTGGGTCGATCGCTAGAGGAGACGCGCGACCCGATTCCGACATCGACGTCCTGATCATCGTCCAGCCCCACACCGACCGCCGGCGACTGGAAGATCGCGTCATCGATCTCGCCTTCGACGTCAACCTGGCCCGCGACGTCTACATTTCGCCACGCGTCGTAACCCGCGAGATCCTCGAACACCCGGTCTGGCGAGAGACGCACTTCGTGCGCACCGTGGAGCGCGAAAGCGTTCCTCTGTGACATCCGCGGGCGGAGCGCTGGCGCGATACCGGCTGCAGCGTCCCTTCGAAGCGGCTGAAGACGCCCTCACTCTCGAAAAGGCACAACGATGGAATGGTGCGGTCAATCGTCTCTACTACGCCGCCTTTTACGCCGCGAAGGCGCTGCTTGCGACTCGTGAGGTCGACGCCGCGAGGCACTCGGCAGCCATCTCGCTGTTCCAACTCCATTTCGTAAAGCCGGGCACAATCGCCGTCGATCTCGCCCGGGTTCTGCCCCGAGCTTTCGAAAAGCGTCAGAACGCCGACTACGGCGATTACGCTCAGGCGAGTGCAGAAGACGTGGCCGCACTTCGCGACCTTGTTGAAGATTTCGTCGACGCGTGCGCCACGAGCCGTCGAGGACGCCCCGGCAAGGGAAGGGGAGCTACCGCAGTGATCTGCCGCCGTGCTCACCCCGTCCGCACGATGTGATGCAGGGCAGCGCTCGTGCGACAATGCTGCCGACAGCGGCCCCGGCTGACCTGATCGAAAAGGCTCGCACGCTCGACAGCTTCTACGTCCCGACACGGTACCCAACGACACCCCGAAGGGCCGCCCTTCGAGCACTGCGGTCCACTTCAGAGCCAGGTCGCCATCGACTATGCCGTGAGATCCTCGCCTTCGTCGACCGTCAAGTGGCCTGATCGCCGGCAGGTCGAGGACGCACTCTTGGCCTGGGCCCGCTTGGCGGGCGAACGACACCCGGAGCTCGAGCGCGTCGCCTACTTTGGTTCGTACGCGCGCGACGATTGGGGCATCGGCAGCGATCTCGACGTGCTGCTCGTGCTGTCCGAAGCGCACGCCCCGTTTATCGAACGAGCCGCCGCCTGGGACCTGCTCTCGCTGCCGGTTCCTGTCGATCTCCTCGTCTTATTCAGAGGACGAATGGACGATGACATCGCAGCGCACAACACGATGGCCTGAGGAGGTCTGCTGGGTGTGGAATAGATCGGGCAGGGAGCGAGGTGCCCCTCAGCGCCTTGACACCTCCGTGACGACGATGCCATCGTCGCGGAGAGAGACGGACATGGCTGCCCCGCACCACGGTTGGACGCTGGACATCGATCCTCGCGAACGCGCCTCGCGCCTGTACCAACTCGCGCGCGAGTGCAGTGACTTCAACGTGCGGGAGCGGCGCCTCAGTGTCGGCGACTACCTGATCGCCGGAACTGTCCTCGTCGAACGAAAGGCCCACGCCGACTTCGCGACCTCGCTCCTCGACGGACGGCTGTTTCCGCAGGCGGCCGCGCTCGCGCACGGTCCGCATCGGCCGCTGATCCTCATCGAAGGGCCGCCGCCGGACCGCCTCCCGGATGTGCATCCGCACGCACTCCAGGGCGCGATGGCGTCGCTCGCCGTCATGTGGCGGCTGCCGGTGCTGCAGGCGGGAGGTCCCGACGACGCCCTCCGCCTCTTCCGGTTCGTTGCGGCACAGGCGGAAGGTGCTGCCACGACCGTGCTCAAACGATTCGGTCGTAAGCCGAAGAGGATCGCTTCCCGAAGACTGCACGTCCTGCAGGGTTTCCCCGGAGTCGGTCCCGCGCTGGCCAGTCGCCTCCTGGCGCGTTTTGGCTCCCTCGAACGCGTGATGTCCGCCGATGCCGCCGCATTGATGGAAGTCGATGGTGTCGGGCTCGCGAAGGCGGCCCGGATCCGGGAGCTCGTCGAGTAGCGAGCCTGTCAGCACTCCCAGCACCCTTAGCTGGGATTCGCGGAGCGGCTCGCATGCCGGGCTGCGAACCGCCTGGTGCACGAATACGATGAGATCGACCCGGCGATGATATGCGACGCCATTACGCGCGTAGCCTCGAATATCGCGAGTGCCTCCGCCTCGGCGAGCACGGCTACCGCATCGCCGCCGCCGCATGGGGGACAGATCCGCTCATGCATCCGGATTGGCCAGAACTCACGATCGACCTCACAGACCTTCTGGCGTTGAACTGGCAGCGCTCGCAGCGCGCCCAGCCGGACATCATCGCTTACGCCTCGGGCATCGAGAAGCACTTCTTGTCGTTGGAGAGCACCGAGCCCCGAGCATCCGATCCGTCCTGATAAGCTACGGGCGGAAATGACGGACTACTTCTCGGGGTTGCTCCGCTACCGGCCGCCGGTCGGCTGGTGGGACATCCTCGACATCCTGATCGTCTCGTTCCTGATCTACGAATTCCTGAAGCTGATCAGGGGGACCCGCGCCGTCCAGATGGTCGTCGGATCGATGCTGATCGTCATTCTGTTCTACGTCTCGCGGCTGGCGCCGCTGCAGACGGTCAACTGGATGATCCGCAACATGCTGGTGTACCTGGCATTTGCGGCAATCGTGATTTTCCAGTCCGACATTCGACGGGCGCTGGCTCACTTCGGCCAGGCGCCGTTCTTCCGCTACTTCAACCGGCAGGAGGCCGCCAACGAGACGATCGAAGAGGTCGTCGTGGCGGCTACGACGCTCTCGTCGCACAAGGTGGGTGCGATCGTCGCGATCGAGCGGGAGATCGGGCTGCGCAATTACGTCGAGAGCGGCATCCCGGTCGACGCGACACTCACCTACGACCTGCTCGTGACCATCTTCCAGCACGCGTCCCCACTGCACGACGGCGCCGTGATCCTGCAGGAGGGCAGGGTGGCCGCCGCCGCGTGCTTCCTGCCGCTGACCGTCAACCCGCGTGTCAGCCGGGAGCTCGGCACCCGTCACCGGGCGGCCATCGGTCTGACCGAGGAGTGTGATGCCGTGGCGGTTGTCGTGTCGGAAGAAACGGGCCTGATCTCCCTGGCGCTCGACGGCCGCATCGAGCGAGGGCTCTCGGGTGACGAGTTGAGAGAACGATTGCGGTCTCTGGTGCTGCAACGGCGCTCGGGCGGCATGATTGCCGACGCCCGCTCCTACGACGTGTGATGGCTTACCATCCCTTCCGCAATCCGGGGCTGAAGATCATGGCGGTCATCGTGGCGTCGGCGTTGTGGTTCACCGTCGCGGGGGAACAGAACGTCGAACGGACGTTGCGGGTGCCCCTGGAGTTCCGTAACAAGCCGGCGAATCTCGAGATCCTGGGGGATCCGCCAACCACGGTCGATGTCCGGGTACTCGGGTCGTCGACGCTCCTGAGCCGGATCGATCCCGGGGAAGTGGTGGCCATGATC
>JACDBQ010000729.1 GCA_013694845.1 Acidobacteriota bacterium | reverse complement strand
ATTCATCACCGACGCCGTGTCCCACGTGATCGCGTACGGTGTGTTCGGGTCTTCCGCACCGACCGCGACGCCGTCCACGAAAAACCGGACCCCGGCGACGACGCGATCGTCGGCCGCGTTCGCCACGACCGAAACGGCTCCCGACACGGTGGCGCCGTCGGAGGGCGCCGCGAGCGAGACGCTCGGTGCCGTGACATCTGGCGACGATTCCACCGCCGCCGCCATGTCGAGCTGAATGTTCGCTTGCGTCACCGCGACGTTGAAGATGCGGACTTCATCGATGACGCCCCCCAGATAATTCACGTTGCCGCCGTACTGACCGATGACCAGGGGACTGGGATTGGCCGCGGGTGTGATCGTCTGAGTAACCGCCTTGCTCAGCGCGCCGTTGATATACAACCGAAGCTGCGCGCCGTCCCAGGTGCAAGCCAAATGGTAGAACTGGCCCGGAGTCATCGCCGTCGTCGACTTCGCGAGATTGATCCTGGTTCCGTCGCCGATCAGGCAGAGAGGCCGCCTCGCCGTGTCGATCTCCATTGCATAGCTGTGCGCCTCATCGTCTGACAAACCGGCTTTGCCGAGGACGCCATTCCACCGCCCGCCGGAATTGATGCGGACCCATGCTTCAATCGTCCCCGTTCGTCCGAGCTGCAGCGAAGGTGCGTTGGGAATTGAGATGTGGTCGTTGACCCCGTCGAGCAAGACGCCGAAGCCGTACTTGCCGGCGGTCCAGGCGGCGCCGTTGAGGAGCGCCCCGGTGTTGCTGTTTCCGGACGAGTCCATGGTTGCGGCACCGGTCCCCTCCGTGAGCCCGTAGGCTCCCACCAAGCTGACCACGTCGTGCGCATGCGTGACCTGGAACACGAGTACGAGCGCGACGCTGACAGTCAGAACGACGTGACTCGGGTACCCGAGAATGTGTCCGGGTACGGCGGATTGATGAGAACTGGTCCCGATCAACATGAGCCTAACGATCTCCTCTCACTGACGTTGTCCGAGAAATTCAACGGCCACCTCGAAGCGATGGCTCGGACGGACAAGCGCGTCCACGCTCGGGCGGGCGAGCGGAGTCGCGGTCACACGGATTGTGGTTCCTGGCGGCAGATCGATCGGATCCGCCAGCCAGTAACGGCGCGGCCAATCTGCGCGCGGCGATCGCAGCACGAGAAGTGATCGACACCCGGTCGGCGTCAGCGCCTCCGCGGTCACCGATGAATAGTCGCGATCGAGGGAACCGCGGATCGCGAGCATCCGGACCGGCGCGGCGAGCATTCCGGTCAAGACCCTGGACTCGGTCGCGGCGTCTGTCGCCGGCCCCGAGAGGAGAAGCGTCTGGATAGTGGCGCTACGGGAGGGTTGGGCGAAATACAACCCGACGCGGCTGCGATCCGTCAATGCGGAGTCGTCATCCCGGTAATTCTTCTTATAATGAATCGTTAGTCGCACCATCGCCCCTGGGCTCAGTTCGAAGGCCGTTCCCATTGGCGTGGCCATCGCCTTCTGAGCGGGGTTCCAGAGCGCCAACGTGGGCCCGTCCGCCACGCGAATCTCAGCGTCGCGAACGATCGACCGATTGCCGGGCTGCAGCTCGAGGCCACGGACCCACTTCGTCTCGCTCAATCCGGTGGGCAGACTGAATTCATGAATCTCTTCTCGATCGCCGGCGTGAACGGTATGCGGTACGCGCATCGGGATGATCAAGTCCGGTCTGCCCGACGTCCATCGCAGACGCGTGGGCGCTATTGCGCGCGGAGGGGTTGCCTCACCCCGCGGCGCCCCGCCGCCGACCCAGGTCAGGAGCACATCCAGGTCGCGAGGCGAGATCGTGGGTTCACGCATGACCGCCGAATCAATCGGATCGACGAAGTCCGGATGCATCGACTCCGACAGCAGCTGCAGCCGCATGGCTTCGGACCAAGGAGCGACGCTGTCGTAGTCGAGCACGGACATCTGCGCAGGGCCGCGCTCGAAGTGGCACGCCGCGCAACGGTCGTTTAGAATCGGAAATACGTGCTCGTTGTACGTGTACGGCGAGACGAGTCCCTTGTGACCGGTTGTGATCGGCACTGAAGACCCGACCAGGCCGGCGGTGAGGAGCGCACACGCTCCTCGGATCAGCCACGCCGGCCGAGGACTACCGGCCTTCATGAAGGGCCCGGATTTGCGCGATAGCGGAGGCGAATTCCTGCTGCGAGCGAATCAACTGCTTTCGGTCGCCGATGTCTCCCAGTCGATCGAGATTCCACGCCGTCCGCACGACGTGGCTGACCGCCTCGACGACCCGGAGGCGTAGCGGTGGTGGGAATGCCGCCGCGCGGTCAGCAAGCTGCAGTGCCACGTCTTTCGCAATCATCGTCGGGACATACACGCTGGCGAAGTTGCCTTGGTCGATCAGCGTCCGAATTTCACGTGTCCGCGTTTCGAGGAGCCGCAAGACTTCGGAAATGTCTTCCGGCAGCGATGCCTTCGGCTCGGTGGCGG
>JACDBQ010000738.1 GCA_013694845.1 Acidobacteriota bacterium | reverse complement strand
GGTCCGGGGTGCGGGGTGCGGAATGCGGGGTGCGGAATGCGGACGGCGGGGAGATTCGAGATTAGAGATTAGGGATTGGGGATTAGGGATTACTTCGGCTGACGTAGAGTTACTACGTGCTCGGTCACCTGTTGGCGTTGGCGCTTGCCGCGCTTCTTCCTGTTGTTGATTCACAGCCCGTCGTCGTGTCCGCGGCGATCAGCCTGACCGATGCGCTCGGTGAGATCGAACAGGCCTACACGGCCGCGGGCGGGGGCGCCCTGCGGTTCAACTTCGCGGGATCGAACGTGCTCGCGCGCCAGATCGTCAACGGTGCGCCGGTCGATATTTTCATCAGCGCCGACCAGGCACAGATGGACTACGCCGAGCAGCGCGGCGCCATCGAGAACGCCACCCGGATCGATCTGCTCGCCAACCGCCTTGCGGTCGTCACCCCGGCCGGAAAGGGGAGCACGGCTGCCGATCTCCAGGCGCTCCTCCGGCTGAAGCGGATTGCGGTGGCGGACCCTGCGGCCGTTCCCGCCGGCGTGTACGCGCGTCAGTTTCTCGAGCGTGCCGGCGCCTGGCAGGTCGTACAGGGACGGCTGCTCCCGCTGGCCAACGTCCGGGCCGCGCTGGCCGCCGCGGAATCAGGCGGCGCGGATGCCGCCATCGTCTACGAGTCCGACGCCGCGGCCTCGAAGAAAGTTGACCTCGGCTTCGTCGTGACCGGAGCCGCGGCCCCGCGCATTCTGTATCCCGCCGCGATCGTCGCACGATCGAAAACCCGCGAGCCTGCCCGGAAGTTCATGGTCTTCCTGCGGGCCCCTCAGGCGGCGGCCATTTTTCAGCGCTACAAATTCACCAACCCAGCGGACGCGAGATGAGCGTCTTCGGCATCACGGCCCTGACCGTGGCGATGGCGGCTGCTGCGACGATCATCGTCCTGCCGCCGGGGCTGCTGCTCGCCTGGGCGCTGGCGCGCGGCCGCTTCCCGGGCCGGCTGATGGTCGAGACCTTGGTGTCGCTTCCGCTGGTGATGCCGCCGGTGGCCACCGGCCTGCTGCTGCTCATGCTGTTCGCGCCGCGTGGTGCGTTCGGCGGATGGCTTGCCCGCCTCGGAATCGAAATCGTCTTCACGTGGAAGGCGGTCGTCATCGCCATGGCGGTGATGGGGCTGCCGCTGCTCGTGCGGACGGCGCGGGCCGGCTTCGAGCAGGTCGATCGACGATACGAACAGGTCGCCTCGACCCTCGGCGCGAATCCGTTTCGGGTCTTCCTCACAGTGACGCTGCCGCTTGCGCTGCCATCGGTGGTCGCCGCAGCGGTTCTTTGTTTCGCCCGCGCGATCGGCGAGTTCGGCGCGACGATGATGATCGCCGGCAGTATTCCTGGATCGACCCGGACGCTTGCGGTGGCGATTTATTCATTTGCCGAGACCGGACGGGACGAAGAAGCGGCGCAGCTCGTGCTCATATCCGCGGCGCTGGCCTTCGGGGCGCTGGCGCTGTCGAACTGGGTCACGTTCCGCGCCGGCCTTCGAACGTGATCCACCTGGACTTCACGCTCCAGCAGGGTCCGTTCGTGCTCGAGTTGCACGAGCACCTGCCCGGCGGCATCACCGCGCTCTTCGGGCCTTCCGGCTCTGGCAAGACCACCACGCTGGACGCGATTGCCGGCTTGCGGCGACCAGCTGCCGGCAGCATCGCCATTGGTGATCGCGTGTTGTTCGACACCCGCCGCCTGATCGATCTCCCCGCCCACGCGCGGCACATCGGCTATGTGCCGCAGGACACGGCGCTGTTCCCGCACATGAACGTGCGGCGAAACGTGCTGTACGGACGTCGGCCCGGCCAGAAGCTCGAGCTGCGTCCGGTCGTCCAGATGCTCGAGATGGGGGACCTGCTCGATCGTCGCGTTCCGGATCTTTCCGGTGGTGAGCGTCAGCGGGTGGCGCTCGCACGCGCGCTGATGTCTGCACCGGACCTTCTGCTGCTGGACGAACCGCTCGCCGCTGTCGATGTCGAGCGCCGCCGCCGCATCCTGCCCTATCTGCTGCGTGTGCGCGACGACCTGGGCGTGCCGGTGATCTACGTCAGTCACGACCGGGCGGAGCTGGGCCAGCTCGCCGACCGCGTCATCGTGCTCGACGACGGGCACGCAATCGGCTGATATCGCGCAGCCGCGTCGACACGGTATAAGCGGGGATGCCGCAGGTCATCGCGCTACTGGTTCTCGTTTCGTTCCTGTCCCAGGCTTCGTCACGGACGCCGGCCGCTCAGCCGGTCCCCGGAATCCCCGAGGCGCTCCGGATCCAGCCACAGGATCCTGCAGGAGCCGCGAAGATTCTCGAGGCCGTCACGGCGCGTGAGCCTGGCAACGTCCAGGCCTGGCGGCTGGGGGCCGCACTCCAGCAGGCCAAACAATTCGACCAGGCGATCGAGGCCTATCGCAAGGCGCTCGGGATCCAGCCGGATCCGGCGACCATGTACAACCTCGGTACTGCCTACGCACGGAAGAACGAACCGGATCCCGCGTTCGAGTGGCTGGCGAAGGCCAAGGCAACGCGCCGGCTCGACATGACCCAGATGGAAGTCGATCCCGATCTCGAGGCGTTGCGTAAGGACGCCCGCTACGCGCCGCTTCTGCCGAAGAGAGAAGACTTCGACAACCCCTTCGTCGAGAGACGAGGATCCGCGGAGTGGGATGGCGAAGGGACGAACCATCAGTTCGGGTGGGTTGCGCGCGCGGTCGGAGACGTCGACAAGAACGGTGTGATCGACTTCGTCACGAGCGCTCCCTTCAAGGGTGCCGCGGGATCTCCCTCCGGTCGTGTCTACGCATACTCGACCAGGACACGGAAGCTGCTGTGGAAGGTGGACGGCGCGGCGGGCGATCAACTCGGGACGACGCTCGAGGCGGCAGGCGATGTCAATGCGGACGGCATCCCAGATGTGGTCGCGACCGGCGGATCGAAGGCCTACGTCTATTCAGGCAACAAAGGGTCGGTCCTGCTGACACTCTCGTCCCCGGGTCCGTGCCGCTCGGTGCGGGCGCGTCGGCGGGTGATGTGAACCGCG
>JACDBQ010000703.1 GCA_013694845.1 Acidobacteriota bacterium | reverse complement strand
ACCTCACGGCCATCGAAGCGGGCTACGTCCGCCGCATGGCGGAGTTGGAAACCGTCACGCGGCTGCTGGCCTCGGACCTGGCGCAACGCGGGATGTTCACCACAAAGGGCAGGGTCCGCAACACGTTCAGCCGCTGGCTCGAGACTCTGGACCGATGGGATCGATACGCGCAGCGCATCGGCGTCCACCGGCAGCCCAAGCGCGTCGATCCGCTGGAGGCGGTTCGTCAGGCGGTGAGCGAAGCGACCCGGCTCGCCGAGGCGACCCGATCATGACGCCGGTCGCCTTCATGGATCTGTTCCCGGAGTTTCGAGCCGCGAGCTGGAATGGCTGGCGTGGTGTGCTCACCCGTCTCACGCCGAACGTCCGAGAGTTCTACGGCATCATCGGACGCGGAGCCGGGAAGAGTCGGATCGTGGCCTTGATCGCGTGCTGCTGTGCCTCTCGGGAATACGCCCGCGCACCTGGTGAGTCGATCTACATCGGCGTGTTCGCCCCGGATCGAAAGCAGGCGGCGATTACTTTTCGCTACACGCTGGGATTGCTTCGCTCCGTGCCGGCGCTGGCCGCGTTGATCGTCGCGGAAACGAAGGACTCCATTGAGCTGTCGAACGGCATCATCGTTGAAGTCATCACGGCCAGCATCGCGGCACCGCGTGGCCGCGCCTATGCGCTCGTCATCGTGGAGGAAGCCGCCTTCCTCCCGACTGACCAGGGCGTCAATCCCGACGTCGAACTGCTGCGGGCGGTGCGACCGGCACTGGCCCGCGTGCCCGGTTCGCTGCTCGTAGTGGTCAGTAGTCCCTACGCACGCAAGGGCGTGCTCTGGTCGGCGTGGCAGAAGCATCACGCCCACGGTGACGAGGCCGTCGTAGTCGTGCAAGCGCCCACGCTGGATCTCAATCCGACGTTCGATCCGGAGGCCGTCGCCCGGGCCTACAGCGATGACGCAGCGAGCGCGGCGGCGGAGTATGGGGCGCAGTTTCGATCGGATGTAGAGGGCTTCATCTCGCGTGAGGCTGTCGAGGCCGTCGTAGTGCCGGGCCGACTGGAGCTCCCCCGGGTGGCGGGTGTGCGCTACGGCGGGTTCCTCGACTTTGCCGGCGGCGCCATCGGCGGGGATAGCGCGGTCGAAACGATCGCGCACTCGGAGCCGAGGGACGGTCGCACCATCGCCGTGCTGGATCTGATTCGGGAGATCCGCCCGCCCTTCAGCCCGGAGCAGGTCTGCGCGGAGTTTGCCGCAACGCTGTCGGCCTACGGCATCACGACGGCGACGGCGGATCGGTGGGCCGGGCAATTCCCGGTCGAGCAGATGCGCAAGCACGGCGTTCGCGTGGAGCCGAGCGAGCGGTCGAAGTCGGATATCTACCGGGACCTGTTGCCGATCATCAACAGCAGCGGCTGCGAGCTGCTCGACCATCCGCGCCTGCTGACACAGCTCGCGAATTTGGAACGACGAACCGCTCGCGGGGGGAAAGACTCGATCGACCATCCGCCCGGCGGCCACGACGACGTTATCAACGCTGCAGCCGGGGCGCTGGTGCTTGCGGGGGCCGGGTCGGCACGCCGGGACCCGCGGATGTTCGACATGTTCACGGGGCAGCCGGTAGAGCCCTGGTGGTCGGAGAACGAATACGACCACCCTGAACTATTTCAGCGATGAGAGGAACAGCATGCCTGATGTATCAACAGTTCACCCCTCGTTTGCGGCGGCGGAGGCGGTCTGGGATCTCTGCCGCACCGTTGCGGCGGGTTCCCGGGCGGTCAAAGCAAAGGGCCGCCTCTTCCTGCCCCAGCCGAGCGGGATGACCACGCCGAACTACGCGGTCTACCTGCGTCGTGCTGCCCTATTTCCGGCGCTCGGGCGCACGATTCAGGCGCTGTGCGGGACCGTGTTTACGCGCACGCCGATCGTGCAGGGCGTGCCCTCGGCGCTCGTGCCGCACCTCGCTGATGTGACGTGGAGTGGCGATGAGACCGTGGAGGACGCCGCGATCTGGGCGGTCGGCGAAGTGCTCACCACCGGGCGGTGCGGGATCCTGCTCGACATGCCGATCGCGGGCGGGCGTCCCTACTGGGTACTCGTGGAGGCCGAAGCCATCATCAATTGGCGGACGGCGCGGGTTGGCAATGACCCGGATCAATTGGTGCACCTCGTGATCCGTGAAACCGTCGTCGTGCCCACGGCGGACGGGTTCGGGCAGACGATTGTGCCGCAGTATCGCGAACTCGCGTTGATCGACGCCACGTATCGGACGCGCATTTGGACGCGGTCCGATCCGGCGTTGATCGTCGATCCGGCGCAGACGCCGTGGGTGTCTGGCGGGTGGGTAGAGCCGACGCGGCGGGGGCAACCGCTCGACGTCATTCCGTTCAGCTTCATCGGCCCGAGCGGCATCGCGGCGGATGTGGCGAAACCCCCCTTGGAAGATCTCGCGCAGCTCGTGCTCGACCACTATCTGCACTCCGCCGATCTCGGGTGGGGCTTGTTCCTGACAGCATTGCCGACGCCGTGGGTCAGTGGATCGAAGACCACCACCCCACTCAAGATCGGGAGTTCCGTCGCGTGGGACCTCGAAGCAGGCGGCAAGGCCGGGATGCTCGAATTCACCGGCGCCGGTCTGGCCGCGATTCGAGACGCGATGGCCGCGAAGGAACGGCAGATGGCGCTGCTGGGCGGCAAGCTGCTGCTCGATGCTCCGACGGCGCAGGCGGCGGAGACGGCGACCAGTGCGCGACTGAAGTTTGCGTCTGAGACGGCGAGTCTCCGCACCATCGCCCGTGCGATTTCGGCGGCATTCAGCCGCGTGCTGCGATGGCACTGCTGGTGGATGGGCACCGGCGAGATGGACCCCGCGATTCGCGTGGATTTGAACGACGACTTTTTTACGTTGAAAGCTACCCCGGAGGACGTCAAGGCATTGATGCTCCTGCTGCAAACGGATGCGATCGCGTTCGAGACGTTCTATGCCCAGCTTCAGCGTGGTGGCTGGACCCGGGAAGGCGTTTCCGCCGAGCAGGAACTGAGCGCGATCGCACGGCAGCAGGCGGCGCTCCTGCCGACGATGCCGGACAACAACGACTAACCAGCAGGCAGAACAAGGAGACCGTATGAACCTCGCACATTTGAAGTCGGACAACCTCGTGGGCATGGAGATCGACGCGATCGCAGCCGATGCGCCGGAGCAGGAGGCCGCACTGCGCCCGATCGAAGCCGTGTTCCTCACGGCGCGTGACACCTCGGCGCAGACGGCGAAGGACCCAGCACGCACGCCGCTCGGGCAACGCCAAGAGATTCAGAAGGCGCTGAAACAGGCAGCCGCGGAGCTGAGGCCCTTCGCGGCCACCGCGGAACGCTTGGGCGCGGCGGCGGGCGCGACGCGGGCGCAGGCGCTGCAGCCTCCAGCCGGCGAGCGCACGGTAGAAGTGTTGATGATCGAGCGGGAGATCCGCGACCGCCTGGCCAGCAAGGACGCGCTCGAAGTGAACGCGATTTATCAGAGCGCGCTGTCGCAAGGCGACCTGACCACCTGTAGCGCCATCGAGCGGGCTCCGGCGTCGTTCGCGTTGCTCACGCCCGAGATGCGGGAGCAGGGTGAGGCTGTGAAGCTCGCGCACTCACCGCTGGCGGACCAGCTCGCGGCGCAGGAGCTGGCGCACCGGCGGTATGCCGGCATCGTGGCGACGACGCGCACGCAGCTCGCGGCTCTGGCGGCGCACTCCGGCGTGGATCTGCCTGACGCATGACCGGACGCGAGGCGGCAGACCGGATCGCGGGATGGTGGAGGCGGCTGATGACAGCCTCAACCACGCCGGACATCCCGATCCTCTGCGCTCGATGCGGCGCCAGCGCCGACACCATCGTCTGCCGCTCGTGCGGGCAATCCTTCGAGCTGAAACTCTCGACGCGATCATGGTTCGCCGAGCGGGGCTGGAGCGCACCGACGCGATGCGCTGCCTGCCGGCGGAAACGTCGGAAGGGCCCAACGGGAAACCCGGCGTGAGGTTTGAGATTCGCGGAGGCGCGAGGTTCGGGCCGCGACGGGCGGGCGCTCCACCTGCCCGGGTTCAGGCGCAATGCCCGTCTGGACCGACCGGCCTCGCATTCGATGCAACGCCCGGTGATTAAGAACATCGCCAGGGCACGTTTCGGGCAAGAAGAAGCGATCGTCAAGATAGGGATCGGGTCCAGTTCGGTACGATTTTTTGTCCAGCAGCCGTTGTGCCTGTCGTGCGCGGGCAAGAGGCGGCGGCGAACATCGGAGTATAGAGCACGCTCATGGAACAGACGATGGAGACGAACTTGACCACTGGCGGCACCACGTCGCCATCGCTCTGTCCGAAGTGCGGAGTTCGCCCGCGTGGGTCGGTCCGTGGCTATTGTCGGGCGTGCGACAAGGAACGACGGCGGAAGCGACGTGCGGCTGCTGGACAGACAATCGTACCGAAACGGTGCGCCGATTGTGGGGCGCGGCTTCCTCATGCTGGCGGGAAGTGTCCCGAACGACTGCGCCGCTACTACGTGGAGCGTGGTCGAAAGCACATCAACGAGCGGTGGCCGGAATACGGCGCGCTGTTGACGGATGACGCCCTCTTAGAACGCGCAGGGCGTTCCTGGCCGCATGTGGCGGGCTTTCCGTTGCCCTCTCGCCTCTTCGCTGGACTCGATCCCCATCTTGACGATCGGCTGAAGCGGATTGAGCGCGATAAAGACGTTCAACTATGTCGTGAGGTGGCGAGGTTGCCGCCACACGAGCAGCGGGCGTTCCTTGAGCTCTATCTGGTCGATCCGTTGGACGCGCTGCACTGGGCTTCGCTCCCTGCGTGGAAGCGTCCGATTCGCAAGGGCGACAAAGACGATATTCAGATCTGGAAGTTCTTCACGATTGAGCGGCTGAACATGGAGCTGGTCGCGCGGGAGGCTCCGCCGTCATGGTCGATGGCCTCACAGGGTGCGCAACTGAAGCAGATCTACGGAGTGCTCAGCTATCTCACGCCGGTCGGACTTCAGCGGTTGTGCCTCGTGATGTCCACTTTCGGAGCCATGCTGCAAAACAAGCAGGACGTGGGCGAGGTGGTCAAAAAGCCGTGGGAAACACGCGCTTGAGAATAGATGGCTACGGCGCATCGCGGCCAAACCTTCCTGCAGGAGCAAGCGCGGGAACAGCGGCTCCAGACCATGCGCTCGGCGTTGCGGCGACTGTACCCCGTGCTCCCGGCGGCGACGTGCGTCACCTGCGCCTGCTGCCGGATCGAGCTTCAGGTGGTCTGGAGCGGGGTCCACGCTGGGCCGCTGGCGCTGGGCCGTGATCTGTCCGATCCGCGGGAGCGCTGGTATAGCTACGATGCGGGAGACCAACGAGGACCACTGGACGACGATCGCTAAGGGGAGGGGATCGGTGACTCAGAGTTCGAACGATCGCGCCCCAGAAGCCGAACGTTCGACTTCTACGCGGCATTGCGAACAGTGTCGCGCATCGTTCCAGGGGCGACGGGACAAACGGTTCTGCCGGGACGCCTGTCGGACCCGGTTCGGGCGCGAGCGACGTGCGCGGGAGCTGCAGGACACCATCGACCGACTGGCCCGATTAGCCGGCATGCGCGTTCTATGATCCCGGCAGAGTGTCACTCCTGCACTAATGTGATATATTGACATATCAACAACTCGGCATTGCACAAGGAGAACTGACGATGGCGAAGAAGACGAATCCCGCACCGGCTGCTGACAACCCGCGACGGATCGGAGGCGCGAGACCTAGTTACAAGCGAGCGACGTACTACCTCACCGCCGATTTGATCAAACGGCTGAAGCTCCGCGCCATTGAAGATGGCACTGACGCGTCCGCCACGGTTCGGTCTGCGCTGGAGGCGTTCCTGGCCGGCGACCGACTCCCTGCCCGCCTTCAGGCTGACATTGCCGCCGCTGAGGCCCGCCTCGCCGATCTGAAGGCGCACCGCGCGCCTAAGGAGCAGCTCGCACGTGTGCGACAGGAGCTGGACGCGCTGCACCGATACGACAGCATCTTCGCCGGATCAGAGCCCGAACAGCAGTGAATTCACCAATGACCGCCACGCCAAGGAGACGCCGATGGGAGAACTGAGACAACGTGGGAACGTCTGGTGGGTTCGGTATTACCGGAACGGCACGCGCTACGAGGAGTCGTCGGGCAGCAGCAAGAAGGGCGCGGCCATCGACCTACTGAAGCTACGGGAGGGTGACGGCGCACGCGGCGTGCCGGTGACGCCGAAGATCGGTCGGCTGCGCTTCGAGGATGCGGCGGAAGATGTGGTGAACGATTACCGCATCAACGGCAGGCGGTCACTGGCGCACGTCGAGCGCCGCATTCGGCTGCACCTGAATCCTGTCTTCGGAGGCCGGCGCATGGTAGCGATCACCACCGCCGACGTGCGCGCCTTCGTCGCGCAGCGCCAGGCCCCCGTGACGAACGATGACGGGACGGAGACCGCGGGTGCATCGAACGCGGAGATCAACCGCGAGCTCGCAATCGTGAAGCGCGCTTACCGACTCGCAATGCAGGCCGGGAAGCTGCTTTATCGTCCGCACATTCCGATGCTGGAGGAGCGGAACATCCGGCAGGGATTTTTCGAGCGGGAGCAATTCGAGGATGTGAAGGTGAACCTCCCCGATGCGCTGCGGCACGTCGTCACCTTCGCGTATCTGACCGGCTGGCGCGTGCCGTCAGAGATCCTGCCGCTTCAGTGGGCCCAGGTCGATCGCCACGCGGAGACAATCCGGCTCGAACCGGGTCAGACCAAGAATGCCGAGGGCCGGCTGTTCCCCTACGACCTGCTGCCGGAGTTGCACGACCTGATCGAAGCGCAGTGGAAGGAGCACCAGCACTTGAAGGCGTGCAATCGCATTTGCCCGTTCGTGTTTCACCGGAGCGGAGAACCGATTCGGCACTTCCGGAAGGCGTGGCAGACCGCCTGTGAGAACGCCGGCGTGCCGGGCAAGATCCCCCACGATTTTCGACGAACGGCGGTGCGGAACCTCGTGCGCGCCGGCGTCTCGGAGCGGACCGCCATGCAGCTCACCGGGCACAAGACGCGCTCGGTGTTCGATCGCTATGACATCGTGAACGAAGCCGACCTTCGGCAGGCCGTGGGGAGACTTGCCCCCGTGGCGGGGACAGAAAAGGGACAATCACGGGGACAGGGCCGCATCGCCCAATTCAAGCGCGCTCGTAAGTAGCTGATTCTATTGGTGCCGGGGGCGGGGATCGAACCCGCACGGCCCGAAGGCCACGGGATTTTAAGTCCCGAGCGTCTGCCTGTTCCGCCACCCCGGCGCAGACCCATTGTAGATGCGCAGGCCCAATCGCCGCCTCGGCGCGTCAGCGCGGACTCACGAGATGCCACGCCGCGCCCGGCAGCGCCGGGCCCACGATCGACTGGCCGGACACCAGCTGCCGGCCATTCATAAACCACACGGCGCTCTGCAGAGTGGCAACGTTCTGCCAGAGCAGGTCCGGTGAGCCGTTGCCATCCATGTCGCCGATGCCGCGCAGACGCCAGTTCGTATCGGGGACCCGCGCGGGCGATAGCCGATCCCCGGAAAGCAGCGTCTGACCGCGCATGAACCAGACCGCGATGTCGCCGGTGCCGAGGTGATGCCAAAACAGGTCGACCGAACCATCGCGGTTGGCGTCGCCGGCGCCGACGATCGTCCAGTTCAGGTCCGGGACGACGCCTGGTCCGAGCGACTGTCCGCTTCGCAACTGCCGTCCGTTCATGAACCACACGGCGAGATGCCCGGTCACGACGTGTTGCCAGATCAGATCGGGCTGGCCGTCGCCGTCCATGTCGGCCACCGTGCGCACCTTCCAGTTCGTATCAGCAACGGCGCCGGGAGAGAGCGCCTCGCCGCTGACCAGTTCCGTTCCGCGCATGTACCAGATCGCCAGCGCGCCGGTGGTCTGATGATGCCAATACAGATCCGCGGATCCGTCGCCATTCGCGTCGGCGCTGCCGACGATGTGCCAGTTCGTGTCTGGAACGGCGGGCGCATACAACGGTTCGTTGAAGAGGTGCGAGGCGCCACTCATGTGTGCCACCCGGAAAGCCGGCCGTCGTCACGGTTCTGCCAGACGATGTCGGCAGCTCTATCGCCCGTCAGGTTGTATGGCCCTGCCGACACGGCAGGCGATGCGAACGGACGCAGCTCGGGACGGCTCGCGTTGAACCGGACCGAACCGATGAGCGGGGGCGACGTGGGTGTGCACCGATACTCGAAGTCGAGTGCCAGCGCATTGATTGACGACGAAGTCGAGGACGCGAAGCTAATCTGATAGATCACGAAACGGCCGACAACCGGATCCTGTGCCGGACACGAGCCATAGGGCGTGTAGCTCGCGATTCCGATTCCTGGACCACTGCTCTTGCCGATGCCGCGGGCGCCCTCGTACATTCCCGTGGCGAGCGTCTGCCCGGTCGGCGTCTTGAAATCCATTGACCGCGTCCGACCATCGTAG
>JACDBQ010000701.1 GCA_013694845.1 Acidobacteriota bacterium | reverse complement strand
GCCCCCACCACACGGCGGCAGCCAGCACCGCGACGCCGGCGAGGCCGGCGAGCCACACCATTCCGGGCACCTTGTCGGCGTCATCGTCCACAGTCAGCAGGTAGTCACCACCCCGTTCTTCCGGACGGGAATCGAGCGTGGGGACGACGCGACGCAATTCGGATGAGAACGACGCCGCGCTCTGCAGTCGCTTCTCGAGGTCCTTCGCCAGCGCGCGAGTCGTGATGGCATCCAGCTCCGTGGGCACCGCGCTGTTGATGGACGATGGCGGGACGGGGGACGCCCGGACGATGTTCATGACGATGTCGGGGACACTGGTCGCGGTAAAAGGATTCCGACCGGTCAGCATCTCGTAGAGGATCGTGCCGAGAGAGAACACGTCGGCGCGGCCGTCCATCTGCCCGCCCAGTGCCTGCTCGGGCGCCATGTATTGGACGATGGCACCATCCTCATCCGGGAGCGACTCTGGTGCGTGGCCTGCGGTCCGTCGGACGAGACCGCCGCGGGTCCATCGCCACAGGCCGAAATCCAGAAGCTTCGCGCTGCCCTTGCCCGTGACCACGATGGTCTCGGGGCGCACATCCCCATGGAGAATTCCGGCCGCATGGCCGTCCGCGAGACCGTCGGCGATCTGGATGCAGAGCTCGACGGCTCGGCGCGGGTTCAGCGCGCGCCCTGCCATCTCGGCTCGCAGCAGCGCCCCGGAGGCGAACTCGTAGGCGAAATAGCTGACACCGTCCGCTTCGGCAGCTTCGAAGAGAGTGGCGACGTTCGGATGCGACACCTGCGCCGCCAGCCGCGCTTCATCGAACAACGCGAGGCGGCGCGTGTCGTCGCCCATGAGCGAAGACTCGAGAATCCTGAGAGCAACCGTGCGGCCGACCCGCGTATCGCGGGCGCGGAACACCTCGCCGAGGGCGCCGCGGCCGATCCGCTCGAGCAATTTGTAATGCGCGACTGACTGGTTAGGCACCCGCTGGAATTATAGCCATCGATCTCGTGAGATGGTGCGTCTAACGCGCGGAGGCCATGTGACGGTTGCCCACGACATTCGCATCGCCATGCGCCGCCTCGGCGCCAGGCCCGGCTATACCCTGCTGATGATTGCGACGCTCGCGCTCGGCATCGGGGCCGCGACGGCCGTGTTCAGCGTCGTGGACCAGACCGTCCTGCGCCCGGCGCCGTTCCCGCATGCCCACCGCCTGGCGACGTGCCCGACATCAACCGCAACACGGGCGGCGGCGGCAGCTCATTCACGCCGCAGAAGATCACCAGCTGGCAGACGCAGCCCTCGCTGTTCGAACGCTTCGAGGCGTACGCCTACCAGCAGATGGACGTCACCGGCGGAGCCGAGCCCGAGCGGCTCAGCGGCCTGCAGGTGTCGCTCGGACTCTTCGCGATGCTCGAGGCCCGTCCGCGCATGGGCAGAAGCTTCGAGCCCGGAGACGGCGCAGCCGGATCCGCCCGCGTGGTGATCATCGGCGACGGGCTCTGGCGGAAGCGATTCGGCGGCCAGGCTGAGGTGATCGGTCAGCAGATGCTGCTGAATGACGTGCCCTACACCGTCATCGGTGTAATGCCTCGCAAGTTCCGTTTGCTTCGCGAGGACGAGGCTTTCTGGCTGCCGGTGGAAATGAAGTCCATGATCGCCGACACGAGTCTGCGCGGATTTTATGCAATCGGGCGTCTGGCGCCTGGCGTGACCTCCGCGGCGTCACAGCAGCTGGCCGACGACCTCGCGGACCGGCTGCAGAAAGAATCACCGCTCCCCTCGACGTGGGGCCTGCGCGTCACAAAGAAGCACGTCGCGCGCGTCGACGAGACGACCCGCACGGCGTTGCTCGTACTGCTCGGCGCGGTTGCCTTCGTGCTGCTGATCACCTGCGCAAACGTCGCGAACCTGTTCCTCGCACAAGCCCCGGCGCGGCAACGCGAGATGGCCATCCGGTCGGCGCTCGGAGCGGGTCGGAGTCAGCTGATTCGGGCGGTGCTGGTGGAAAGCGTCCTCCTTGCAGTCATCGGTGGAGGCCTCGGCGTGCTGCTCGCGCGATGGGGCGTGGACGCGATCCTGGCTGCCGCGCCCGAACGAATGGTGTCGATGAGTACGACGCCAATCGAAGTCGACGGTCGCGTCCTTCTGGTTGCGGCCAGCCTCACGCTGGTGACCGGGTTCGTCTTCGGGCTGTTCCCCGCCTTACGCGGATCGCGTCCGAACCTCGAAACGACACTGAGGAGCGCGGGGCAGGCCGCCGCGCGTGGATCCTACGGCCGGCTTCCGGGCAGCCTGGTCGTTCTGGAAGTCGCTTTCGCGGTCATCCTGCTCGTCGGGGCGGTCCTCATGACCCGCACGCTCGCGAACCTGAACGCGATCGACGCCGGATTTGAGCCCGACGGGCTGGTGGTGATGCACGTGGCCCTGCCGTCCGATCGCTATCCGACCCAGGCGGCACGGGCCGCTTTCTTCGACACGCTGAGTGAAAAGCTGCGCGCCATCACGGGAATCTCTGACGTGGCTGTCAGCCAGGGGACGCCGCCATCCATCGGAGGCATCTCGTTCGGCAAGCCCGAGATCGAAGGACGCGGCACACCCGACAAGGCGGTCGCGGTCATCCCGAACGGCATGGTGTCGTCCAGTTACTTCGGCACGCTGCGCATCCCCTTCGTGGCAGGCCGCAACTTCACCGCCAACGAACCGGAGGACGCCGTCGTCGTCAGCAAGGCCTTCGCCGAGAAGTACTGGCCGGACGGCGATGCGGTCGGGGGGCGCTTCCGGATGGGTCCCAAGTCACCGTGGGTCGCGGTCATCGGTATCGTCGGCAGCGTCCAGGCGAGCGGCGGAGGGGACGACCGGACGACACTCCAGTTCTACTCCACGGGTGGTACGCCCGGCAGCGCCGGCGAAGCCCGTCGGAACGAGCGCCGCCCCGGAGCCCGCGGCGGCCGCCGTGACACCCTCCATCCCTCGGCGCAGCTACGCCTACCAGCAACTGATCGTCCGCGCCAGCGATCCCTCGGCGGCCATCCCGCGGGTGAAGGAGCAGATCTGGTCGATCGATCGCAGTCAGCCGGTGGAGCGCATCGCGCTGGTTTCGGACACCTACGCGGACATGTTCGGGAAGCAGCGGTTCGTGCTGATGCTCATGAGCGCCTTCGCGATCGTGGCGCTGGTTCTGACCGCGGCCGGTATCTTCGGAGTGCTCTCGCAGGCAGTGGCGCAACGGACCGGGGAGATCGGGATCCGCATGGCCCTGGGTGCGCGACCGGCCGACGTGATGAAGCTCGTCGTCTCACGAGGCATGCGGCTGACGGGAACCGGGGTGATCCTCGGCGCTGCCGCGGCGCTCGCGCTCGTGAAGACCCTGAACGCCCTGCTCTATGGGGTGAAGCCGACGGATCCCGTCAGCTTCCTGACCGTCGCGGGTCTGCTGCTCACGGTTGCCCTCGTGGCGTGCTGGCTGCCAGCGCGCGCGGCCTTGAAGGTCCGCCCCGCCGTCGCACTTCGAACGGAGTAAAGGCCTTCCGCTTTACTTGGCGGGCGGCCGGGAGGGCCGGAGCTCGACCCGACTCGGAAGGCTGCGTGACGGCATTGCAATCAGATCCATTACGACCTGCGCGACGTCTTCCGCGCTGCTCTTCCAGTCTGCACCCGACGATCCGTCGCGGCCCATGAACTCGGTCGCGACCGATCCGGGCATCACGTAGCTCACGCGGATGCCGTCATGACGGACCTCCTGCATGAGCGATTCGCTGAAGTGATTCAGTCCCGCCTTGGACGCGCAGTACGCCGCTCCGGACGGAAAAGGATTCTTCCCGGCAAGGCTGCTGATGTTGATGATCCAGCCTCCCCCACGCTGGCGAAGCTCCGGAATCGCGGCGTGGCAGAAGTAGAAGACGCCGCTCAGGTTGGTCTCGATCACCTGCTGCCACTGCTCGATGCTCATGTCCGCGACGTTGACGAACGCACCGATCCCCGCGTTGTTGATCAGGATGTCGAGGCCGCCGAAGGCGCGGACTGTCTCGCCCACGGTGCGCGCCGCATCCTCGGGCTTCCGTACATCGCCCTGGATCTGCAGGATGTTTGGCGCCGTCGGCCCTGACCCGGACCGGCTGGTGGACGCCACCGACGCGCCCGCCTTCGCAAGCGCCTGCGCTATCGCGGCCCCGATTCCCCTGGACCCTCCCGTCACCAGCGCGACCTTCCCCGACAAATGCGATGAAGTAGTCATGCGACTAGAATAAATCACTCCGAATGAGCTTGATCGCCATCATCGGCGCCGGCCCCGTTGGCAGTGCTCTCGCGCACAAGCTTGCCGGGCGCAGTCGCGTGGCCGAGGTGCGGCTGATCGACGACAACGAGCCAGTCGCGAAGGGCAAGGCGCTCGACATCCTGCAAGCCGGGCCGGTCGACGCTTCTTGCACCGCTGTCACGGCGGAGAAATCGATCCTCGCGGCCAGTGGAGCGGATGTCATCGTGTTCGCTGATGACGTGTCGGGCGCCGAGCACAACGGTGAGAAGGGGCTGGGACTTGTGCGTCAGCTGAGCGAAGGGGGGGCCACCGCCCCTTTCCTGTTTGCAGGGGCCGCGCAGCGCGAGCTGATGACGCGCTGCCTCACCGAACTGCGGATCCCCTCACCGCGCGTCATCGGATCCGCCCCCTTTGCACTCGCCTCCGCGGTACGAGCCCTGAGTGCCGTCGTGCTCGACACATCGGCTGTCGAGATCTCTCTCAACGTTTTCGGCGTGCCTCCGCGGCGAGCGGTAGTGTCGTGGCAGGAGGGATCGGTCTCTGGCCAACCGCTGCCAGAAGTCATGGGCGCGCACGAGATCGCGGCGCTGTCTGGGCGAGTTCCCAGCCTCTGGCCGCCGGGTCCCTATGCGCTGGCGTCCGCCGCCGCCCGCGTTGCCGAAGCTTTGTGCGACGGCTCGCGGCGTCAGTTTTCCTGTTTTGTGGATGTCGGCCGAGGCCAGATTGCCGCTATGCCAGTGGAGTTGCGCCGCGGGGGCGTGCAACGAGTCCTGGATCCCGCGTTGACGAACCTCGAGCGAACTGCTCTGCAGAGCTCGCTCGAGGACGTGTAGTGTCGCTAGTGGATCTCCCGCTCGTGCAGGGTCAGCGCTCCGGCAAAATCGCCCAGATGCTGACGGAGGATCAGCCGGCCGCGGTGCAGCCGTGACTTCAGCGTCTGCGGCTTGACTTTCAGTATCACGCTTGCCTCTTCGGTCGAGAGGCCCTGGATATCGCGCAGGATCACCGGAGTGCGGTAGACCTCCGGCAGGTAGGTCAGCGCATCGATGAGCCGAGTGCGCATCTGGGCGCGCAGCACCCGGTCATCAGCGAGCGAGGACCAGTCAGCCGGCTCCGGCGGTTTCAGATCACCGTTCTCGGTCGGGGTGTCGATCGCCTGCACTTCATGCGGGCGGCTGAAACGACTGGTGCGCAGCCGTGACATCGCCGTGTTGAACGTGATGCGATATATCCAGGAGGACAGCGCAGCGTCACCCCTGAAAGCCCCGATCTTGCGGTGCACCTTCAGCAGGACGTCCTGGGCAACCTCTTCGGCGTCTTCCCAGTTCTTCAAATAACGAAAAGCAAGCTGGTGGATCCGCGGTCCGTAAGTCGATGAGAGTTCGGCTACAGCCGCGCTGTCCCCCGCCTGCATGCGGCCAATCAAATCGAGTTCAGTGTCAGCCTGGGGCATCCGGGAACCTCCGTCTAGGCTATAGAACACCAAGATTTGGCCGGTTATTCCGAACACTGTTCACTCTCTGTAAACTATTGACTCAAAATGGTTTATAACTTCACTAAAATCAGGATTCAATAGAAGTAATCAGAGCCGTGGCGAGCCAAGGGCTATCTGAAGACGTCGTGAAAGGCGGCTTCGGCCGCCGCCATTGCCTCATCCATTTGGACCGGGTGCCCGAGGATCTTCTGGAGCGACGTGACCCCCTTATCCGTGATGCCGCACGGAACGATGAGGTCGAAGTGACCGAGCGAGGTATTCACGTTCAACGCGAAGCCATGGCTCGTCACCCACCTGGCGATGCGGACGCCGATGGCCGCGAGTTTCTCCCGACCCACCCAGGCGCCAGTCAGCCCGGGGAAACGCCCCGACGTCACTCCCAGGACGGCTGCCGTCCGGATCATCACTTCTTCCAGATCCCGGACGTACCGATGGACGTCGCAGCGATCCGGTTTCAAATCGAGGATGGGATAGCCGACGAGCTGTCCGGGCCCATGATAGGTGACGTCTCCACCACGGCCGGTTTCGAACACCGATACCCCGGCCGCCTCCAGCGCCTCGGGCGTCGCGACGATGTTCGTCCGCTGGTTGCGGGTCTTGACACCTAGGGTGATGACCGGAGGGTGTTCGAGCAGGAGGAGCTGGTCGGGAATGGCGCCCGACTTCCGCTGTTCGACGAGCGTCTTCTGGATCTCGAGCCCCTCGGCGTAAGAGATCAGACCCAGCCGCCGGACTTCGATGCTTCTCACGACTTTTTCTTCCGCCTTCCACCTACATCCATCCTTCGTCGAAGTTCTCGAGCCGCTCCTTGATGAACGAGAGAAACCGTCCGGCCTCGGCCCCGTCGATCAGGCGGTGGTCATAACCGAGACTCAGGTTGCACATCGGCCGGATGGCGATCGCATCATCGATGACGACGGCCCGTTTTTCGATGGTTCCGACCCCCAGGATCGCGACTTGGGGCTGATTGATCAGCGGCAGGCCGTAGAGTGCGCCGAAGATGCCGGGGTTGGTGATGGTGAAGGTCCCGCCCTGCACTTCGTCCGGGTTCAGCTTTTTCGAACGGGCCCGCAACGCGAGATCGTTGATGCCGCGGCTGAGGCCGAGCAGGTTCTTTTCATCGGCATTGCGAATGACCGGGACGATCAAGCCGTTCTCCAGCGCGACCGCGATGCCGAGATTGATCTCTTTCTTGTAGACGATGTTGTCGCCGTCGATGGACGCGTTCACCATCGGGAACTGCCGCAACGCGTCGACGACTGCCTTCGCGATGAACCCGGTGAACGTAAGCTTCGATCCGGCTGTCTCGTAAGCAGCCTTCTTCTTCTCGCGGAGGGCAGTGATGCGCCCGAAGTTCACCTCGTACACCGAGTAGACGTGCGGTGAGGTGTGTGCGCTCAGCACCATGTGCTCGGCGATCTTCCGCCGCATGACACTCATCGGCACGATCTGGACGTTCTCGCCTGGCTTGTACACGGGGCCAGGCGCAGGCCGCGCGGCTTGCGGCGGCGCCGGGGCCGCCGGTTGCGCCGATGTTCCAGACTCGATGAAGCCCAGAATGTCGGTTTTCGTAACCCGTCCGCTGATTCCGGTGCCCTGAATCTGCTGGATATCGACGTCGTGTTCCTTGGCGATACGGCGCACGAGAGGCGACGACTTCTGACGGCGCAGCTCTTCCCGCGACACCGTCCCCCCGGATTGCCGCGAGGCGGCGGCCGGCGTGGACGTCTCACCTGGCGCGGCCGCGCCTGAGGGTCTCGCATCGGATGCGGCGGACCTGTCATCGATCCGGACGCCCTTGGACGGCGTAGACGTTTCCTGCTGGCCGACGGCCGCGGCGGGCATCGCACTCGCGTCGTCACCGGTGCCGTTCTCCCCAGACACCGGGGCCTCGCCGGCGGCACCGATCACAGCAACGACGCTGTTCACCGGGACGGTCTCCCCTTCCTTCACCTTGATCTCGGTCAGCACGCCGGCCGATGGAGAAGGAATCTCGGCATCCACCTTGTCGGTGGAGATCTCGAACAGGGGCTCGTCACGGTCGACCGAGTCCCCCACCTTCTTGATCCACCGAACGATGGTGCCTTCAGCGATCGATTCCCCCATCTGGGGCATTACCACGTTAGTCGCCATAGATTCTTTCTCGCTGCCTGCACAGCCGACGGCTTCTGCCACAACGCCCAGCACGACCACCAAGGCCACGAAGCAGAACACCAAGCATTCTATTGCCTGTGTCTTCCTTGGTGCTCGTCGTGTTCCTGGTGTTCCTGATGCCTCGGTCCCGGGAACCGCTTCAGTACTGGACCAGCTTCTTTGCCGCTTCTACGACCCTGGTGACGCCGGGAAGGAACGCGGTTTCCAGTGACGGCGCGTAGGGCACAGGGGCATCGAGCGACGCCAGTCTCATGATCGGGGCGTCGAGGTACCCGAACGCGTGCTCGCCGATGATCGCGGCAAGCTCACCGCCGATGCCTCCCGTCAGCGTCGCCTCGTGCAGCAGCAGCACCCGACTGGTCTTCGCCACACTGTCGAGGATGGTGTCGCGGTCGAGCGGCGCCAGACTCCGGAGGTCGATCACCTCGGCCTCCACTCCCTGCTCCGCGAGCGTCCCGGCCGCTTCGAGTGCCGTGTATACCATCGCGCCGAAGGTAATGATGCTCAAGTCCGTTCCTTCGCGCCGGACCGCGGCCTTGCCGATCGGGACGATGTAATCGTCGTCCGGGACTTCATCCTTGATGCGCCGATACAGAAATTTGTGCTCGAAGTACAGCACCGGGTCATCGTCGCGGATCGCGGCCTTCAGCAGACCCTTGGCGTCGTATGCGGTCGAAGGCTCGACCATCTTCAGCCCTGGGGTGTTCAGGAAGAACGCTTCCGGATTCAGTGAGTGGAACGGTCCGCCTCCCACGCCCCCGCCACAAGGACCGCGCACCACGATCGGGACACCGACCCCGTTGCGGTACCGGCTGGTCGCGGCGAAGTTCGTCAGCATGTCGAAGCAGCACGCGATGAAATCGATGAACTGGATCTCGCACACCGGCCGCATGCCCATGTACGAGGCGCCGATTGCCGAGCCGACGATCGCCTGTTCGGAAATGGGCGCATCAATCACCCGCTTGTCACCGTAGGCCTCGATCAGCCCTTCAGTGACCTTGAACGCACCGCCGTACGCGCCGATGTCTTCACCCATGACGAACACGCGCTCGTCACGCGCCATTTCGTCAAAGAGCGCCTGTCGGATGGCCTCGAGGTAGGTGACTACAGGCACGCGTTTCTCCGGCTTACGGCTCCAACACGACGTCCACCGAGAGCACTAAGGGCACCAAGGCATCTCGTTGTGTTCCTAGTGATCCTGGTGCGCCTGGTGGCCCACGCCGGGCGCGCGGTCATTGCTTCTCCCAAAAGGGAGACTTGACGAACTCCAGGGTCGGCTCGGCGTAGTCGTCTCCCGCATACACGCCGCGGGCGACGGTCGCCGGATCGGGCATCGGCGACTGTTCGGCGGCATCAGCCTCTTCGGCCGCGTAACTCTTCGCCATCCGATCGACCTCGGTGATGCGCTTTTCGTTCGCTGCACCGCGGTCCATCAGCGTCTTCGCGAAGAGCGTCAGGGGATCCTTCTTCTGCCACTCCTCCACCAACGTCTTCGGTACGTAACGCGCGTCGTCGTGCTGGGCGTGCCCCTGCATCCGCATGGTATCGACGCCGATGAGTGATGCGCCTTCCCCGGCGCGGGCGCGATCGACCATTCGTTTGGCGACGTCATACACCGCAAGGATGTCGTTGCCGTCGACCATCTCGTGCGGGATTCCGTAGGCGGCCGCGCGTTCGTCGATTCGCTTGATCGCCATCTGCTTGCTGATCGGCGTCGAATACGCGAACTTGTTGTCTTCGGCGACCACGACGAGGGGTGCCTTCTGCACCGCCGCAAAGTTGAGCCCTTCGTGAAAGGCGCCGGTCGACGTGGCGCCGTCGCCGATCCACGCCATCGATACGAGGTCCCGGCCCCGCATCCGCGCGCCCATGCCGATCCCCGCGGCAACGGGAATCGAGTCTCCCAGCATGCTGATCGGCCCGACCACCACCGGTTCGTCGTGATCGACACCGGGGCGCCCCTGGTCTGCGGTCAGCGCAAGGTCGCGCGTCCAGGCCGGCATGTGGACGATGTGGATGTTGAGGTCACGGCCACGCGTGTTCGACTCTCCCTTGGCCATGTACTGAAGGAAGATCTCCCGCGGCCGGATCCCCATGGTCATCAACGCGCCCATGTTGCGGATCAGCGGCAGCACGGCATCTGATTTCTTCAGCGCGTAAGCCGTGCCGACCGACTCCCCCTCCTGGCCCAGGCTGCGATACAGCCCGCCGATCACCTTGCTCTGACGGAACAGGATGACCAGCCGCTCCTCGATTTCGCGGGCCAGCCGCCCGAACCAGTACATCTCGAGAAGCTGGTTCGACGCGAGGGAATCGGACGCCTTCTCTGGTTTCTTGGAGGCTTTGGCCATTTTGCAAGCTGTTAGCTATCAGCTGTGAGCTGACAGCTTCTACGCGTGTATCGCGGCGCCGTGTGCCGCGTGCGATGCTTCACCCACGGCCTCCGACATCGTGGGATGCGCGTGGATCGTGCGAACGAGCTCTTCGACCGTGCATTCCAGGCGAAGCGCCAGTGTGGCCTCTGCGACCAGTTCGGTCGAGCGGGGACCGATCATGTGGATGCCAAGCACCTCGTCGTACTTCCGGTCGAAGACGATCTTCACGAAGCCCTCGGTCTCACCCGCGATCCGTGCGCGTGCCAGGATTCCGAATTTGAAAGCGCCCGTCTTCACCTCGTAGCCACGCTCCTGGGCCTGTTTTTCGGTCAGCCCCACGCTACCGATTTCGGGATCGCAGTAGGTGCAGCCCGGGACCTGGTCGTAGTTGATCGGGCGAAACTCCTTGCCGGCGATCCGCTCCGCGAGCACGATCCCTTCAGCCGACGACAGGTGCGCGAGCTGGGGGTGACCGGGCTGGTCGAACGTGATGACGTCGCCGATTGCCGAGATCCCCGCGACGCCTGTTTTGAAGTCGCGATCCACCCTGATGTAACCGCGATCCATCTGGAGACCGGCTTCTTCGGCCCCGAGCCCCGCGGTCACCGGACCACGGCCGGTCGCCACCAGCAGGTATTCGGCGTTGAACTTTGTCGACGTGCCGTCGGCCGTTTGGGCCTCGATGTCCACAGCGTTGTTGCTGGCCCTGGCACTCGTCACCTTGGTACCGGTCAACACCTTGATGCCCTGCTTCTTGAAGGCCTTCTCCAGCTCCGCGGAGACCGCCTCGTCCTCGACCGGGACGATCCGCGGCAGCAGTTCGATGATGGTGACCTCGCTGCCGAAACGGCGGAAGATCGATCCGAACTCGACCCCGACGGCGCCGCTCCCCAGAATGACGATCGACTTCGGAATCTCTTTGAGGTGGATGGCCTCGTCGCTGGTGATGATCCGCTTGCGATCGATGTCGATGCCGGGCACGCTTCGCGGCGTCGAGCCGGTGGCAACAATGATCTCTTTCTTGGCAACCAGGGTCTGCTTCTGACCCTCGGTGACCTCGACCTTCCCTTTGCCTGCGAGCCGGCCACTGCCCTTGATCCAGTCGATCTTGTTCTTCTTGAACAGCATCTCGATGCCGCCGGTGAGCCCCTTGACGATCTTGTCCTTGCGGGCGTGCACCTGGTTCATGTCGATCCCGACCGCGGCCTGGCCGATGGTCAGCCCCCACTCCTTCCAGTCCTGGGCCACCTTGAGGGCGTGGGCGTGCTCCAGGAGCGCTTTGGTCGGGATGCAGCCCCAGTTGAGGCACGTGCCACCGAGAACGGGAGCGCGCTCGACGACGGCGGTCCTCAGCCCGAGCTGCGCGGCGCGAATCGCGGCCACGTAGCCGCCCGTGCCCGAACCGATCACCACCACGTCGTATTCGTTACTCATGCTTCTTTTTCATGGATGACAGCGGAACGAAGGCTACCTGGGTCGTCGCCGCGGGCGGGGGGGGCGCGTCGTCCGTTTCGTCCGGATCGAGCCGCGTGACTTGCGACCGCAGCCGCGTGAAGTCATAACGCAGCTCCCAGTACGACTGGGTCAGCGCTTCGAGCTTGCGGGCCACCCGCCGCGCCGTCATCAGAGCGGCAAGCGCCACGAGCAGGGCTACGCCTGCGATTCCCCAGAGGACCACAACCGTCGTACCTTACCTTGAGCCACGTGCGGTTCGCAACGTCCGGCCGAGGGTCAGCCCTTGCCACGGTTCAACACAGTTCAACACGGCCATGTTCGCCAGACCGCCGCGGTCCACCCCCCCGCGCGCGCGTCAGCCAGGCGCTAGGGGTCACCATGGTTGACCACGTGGCCACGGTCAACACGGTTCAACACGGCTTGAGGTTCATCAGACCACGGTCAACCCGGTTCACCACGATTTAACAGGTACCAGGGGCAACTCTGCTCGACGGCCACGGTCAACACGGTTCACCCCGCTACCACGGGTCAACACGGTGCAACACGGCGGGGGGTTGTCATCGTGCCACGGTCAGCA
>JACDBQ010000650.1 GCA_013694845.1 Acidobacteriota bacterium | reverse complement strand
CAGCAGGGGCAGGGTCGCGGCACACCTGAGGAGATGTCCCATTACCTGCCGCCGGGCAAAGGCAAGGCACTCGTGGCCAAGGAGTGCTCCGGCTGTCACCATTTTTTCGGTGTCGTGCGGCTGCGCGCCTCGAAGCCGGCGTGGGAGGCGGTCGTGCTCGATATGGTCGCGCGTGGCGCCCCCTTGATGATCGACGATGCCGATGCGATCACGGCCTACCTGAGCGACGTGTTCGGTCCGAAGGCGCCGCCGCTGGTCGACGTCAACACCGCAACGCAGGAAGAGCTGGTGAAGCTTCCAGGCATCACCCCGGAGTTGGCGGATCGGGTGACGGCGCATCGAAAGCAGAAGGGGCCTTTTTCTACGCGTGAGGACGTTCGCGCGGTCGTGGGATTCGATGCTGCCGCCTTCGACAAGGTGAAGTGGTATATCCGCGCTGGCCGATGACAGATCACCGGGTAGTTTCGCAGTCACCTGGCGCTACGATTAGCGTCCGAGGATCGCAATGCCCGAGGAAACGCTGATCCATTTGTTGTCCGATCAGCGCCTCCGGCATTGACCCGACCGGTGCCGATGGCCGCTGTTCCGTCGCGTCGGGGCACGCCGCGCCTTGACCTTCGCCAACGCCTCCAGATCCCCTAACAAATGAGCAATTCGCGCGCTTCCTGGCTGGGGTGCTGAATACGCCGCACGATGGAAGGCCGCCACCGCTGCACGATTCGGGGACCCGCCGCGTTTGGCAAACTACTCAAGAACGGCCGATAGCCCTCAGGTTGGTGTGAGTTGGTACGACGCCGCGCGGTACTGCAACTGGCTCAGCGAGCCGGCGGGCATTGCGAAGAATCAATGGGTCTATCCCGAGCATTATCGAGTCCGAACGAGGCCTCGAACTGCCGGCGGATTACTTGCACCGTACAGGATACCGGCTTCCGACAGAAGCCGAGTGGGAGTTCGCCGCACGGGCGGGCACAACAACCAGTTTCCACTTCGGTGATGACGATAGTGTGTTGTCGCGGTATGCGTGGTACGACGGCAACACCAACAGAGAGCGTGCATATCCCGTCGCACAGCTAGTGCCGAATCAGTGGGGCCTTTTCGACACGCTGGGCAACGTGTGGGAGTGGACGCTTGATCGGAGGCAGACATACCCGTCCGACGAACGCGTCACGGAAGACGTCGAGGATTCCGTGCTGCGCGTATCGAACGATGTCGCACGAACCCGTCGCGGCGGCTCGTTCTCGTACGAATGGTTCACTGTGAGGTCCGCGCACCGTGGTGACGTCACGTACTTTCCTTATCAGACCCGTGACAGCGTCGGGTTTCGGGTTGCCAGATCCATGCCGTGACTCTATGAAAGACGGCGGCATAACGTCGGCTTGGAGCCGTCGCGACTCCCGCCCGTCAGTGCGACGCTCTCAAGCGCGAGCTTTCTGGAAACCGAGGTGGCGGAGATCCGGATCTGTTTGTATTCAGCGATTCGGGGGATAGGTTCTTCGTCGAAGTGAAGGATCAGGACGAACTCAAACCAAAGCAGCGTGCCACCTTCTCGAAGATCTCGAACATCCTCCACTGTGACGTTCTCACGGCCAGAGTGCTCGCGACGTCAGGTGCCAAGCCGGGTGACGGCCTGCACCCTGTAACTGCCTAACATCCAATTGGAGCCGGCGCGCCTCTGATTCATGCAATCATGTCGCAGCGGCGCGCCGGCTCGATTGGAGGCGATACGCGGACAGGAACTCGCTCGTCGCGGACCACAAGATCCCGGCGTCGAGCGAGAAAACCCTAAATGGTCACGGTCGGTACGAAAGTGGCGCCAAGACACCGGTGGAGCCCCCACGTGCGTGGGCATCTTCTTCTGTTTGATCGAAGCCCATCGCCAGCGTCCACCGCCCACGCCGGTGTTCCTCTGTTGCTTGCTGGGGCCCTGGTGGAGATCGTGCGGCTTGCGGCTGTGAGATGGCTCGACACGGGCATTCCCCTGTGGCTGCTACTGCCGGCCTTGCTCGGGTTCGCATTGCTGATGGTGTCCGGTATCGCAGGGGTAGGGCTCTCGCAACTTGGCCTTCGACCATGGCGCGACTGGACGATAACGGAGAGGTCGTACTTTCTCCAGGTGGTTGTCATCGCGAACGTGGTGTTCCCATTCGTGCTCGCAGCGCCGCGCGGGAACCGCGCCGCGCTGCCCGGTACTGCGTGGACCCTATGGAACGTGCTCGTGCCGTACCTCTTCTTCGGCTTCTACCAAGAACTCGTGTACCGCGGGATGGTGCAGCTGGAGTTGGTGCGCCGATGGGGCGCGCCGATCGGCATCTTCGTCGCGAACATGCTGTACACGTTCGGCCCGCTGCACTGGTACTACTTTGTTTCGCAAGCATCCCTTGGTGGGCCAATGTTCATGGCCATCTTCGTCATCGGGCTGTTCTTCGGAGTCTTGTACGAGCGGTCCGGCAATCTGTGGATCGTCGCCATCTTTCATGCGATCGGAAATGCGTATATCGTCTGGGGCGTGGGATCGGTGCAGTAGGGTGCCGCGCCGCCTCCCGAGCGCGTGGATCCGACGGCGTCGACCATGTCCGGCACGATCCGCGCGGGTGTGTGCGGCTTTCCAGCCAGGCTTGCAGCCGTTGACGGCTGGACGCTTCAGCAGCGAGAGCGAGAAACGGCTGTCTTTTGTCAAGAGGGCAGACCACTCCCGCCTCATCGCTCAATGAGTTCCTCTCTGCGCACGCTCTTTCCGTGCTCGACGTTCTTCCGATCCGTCTGGTCGGCGGCACCGCGTTCTAGCGACGGTTGACGCTGCTGATATTCGCGGCTTGGGGACCGCCCAGACTGTGGTTCGTCGCGGAGCTGCCTCGCCCAGGCACGGCCGTGTCGGTGGTGCTGATGTCCATAACGTGCTCGAGGATTCTCCACCTGCCCGCGATGCCCCGACCTGATGGATCGGATTGTCGGGTGCTACGCCGGCGGTGGCGGCACCTCCCGGGCGATCGCCCAGATGAACCCGGTCAGCTCACGGGCGACGGCCGGGCCACTTTGGGTTTCGCTTTCCCGCGTACCACGAGTTTCCGAAAACGGGAGGTCAGGCGCAGTTGCGCCTTCCAGGCGATGTCGCAGATCGTTTTCGGAAGGGCCGCTTGCCGGTAGAGCATCTGGCGTCCGGTCCGCGGCACGCCCTGATACGCCCACGCGGCCTCCGCCAGGAGTCGCCCCGCGTGCGGGTTGCCCGCCTTAGTGATCCCGCCGCGTCGAACGCTGGGCCCGCTGGAGTACTCCGACGGCACGAGACTCAGAAACGCCATGAGCTGACGAGGGCGATCGAAACGCCGGATGTCCCCCACTTCGGCGACGAGGCCGACTGTGGGCTCGGACTTGCCGCAACGTAGCTAGAGCCTAACAGCCGCGGCAGCCGACGAGCGGCGCTCAGGCCGCACACCGGAAGGCCGCGAGTTGCCGCTCTTCGGCCGCGACCCGCCGGTGATGGGTCAGAACTGTACGAGCCGCGTCACCTTCAGCAAGAGCGCGCGCCCAGGGTCCGGCCGAAGCGACAATGCCGTCGAACGGTTCTCGTTGAAGACAATCGACAAGTCGCTCAATGGCCGGTAGGTAAAGCTGAACCGGCCGGTGGTCAGGACGCGCCGGGTCTCGGCGTTGTACTGGACCAGCGCATCAACGAACATGCGTGGACTGACCGAATAGAGTCCCCGCAGGATGTACAGGTCGGCGCGCACCCGGCCGGCCGGCAGATCGACGTCGTTGCGTTCATAACTCATCGTCCCGGTCAGCCGGGGCTTGATCAGCATCGTGACGCCAACCGCCGTGCTCATCCGATCGCCGTCGTAGAACCCGCCCTGCGTCCAGTTCACCGAACCGCTGAAAAGCTTGCTGCGATCAGAGCTGTACGCGAGCCGGAATTCGTTGAAGTCGTAATCGCCGATCGGCAGGACCACCGAGGGTCGCAGCGCGAACGGTTCCACCAGGCGTTCGAACTGCGGGTTGTAGCTCACCTCTGTCCGTCCTCCGTCGCGGAAGTTGACTTCGAGGGCGTAGTGCTGGTCCCGGGTCACGGCCTGATTCTCACGGTCGGTGAACAATTTGATGTTGGTGTGCGGATGCCACTCGCGCACAATTCCGCGACCGGGGCGTGGTCGCACGCCGCCGTTCCACTGGTAGCTGCGGACGTCGGTGCGGGGCACGAAGCCAACGTCCGGACGGAAATTCGGTCCGATGTCGGCAAAGATCATCTGGGCGTGGAAGAACCCGTCGTCCCACTTGCTCGAGATCTTTTTCTGATCGTTGCCGCCCGCCAACTCGGGTCCGGTCGTCCGGGCCCAGAAACCGTTCGTCGTCCAGTTCGGCCCGGCGCGCAGATTGAGGTCGGCGCCGAACGAGCGGTTGAAATCCCCGGGCCGGGAGCTCTCGCGGCTGACGAACACCAGGCCTGCATCCGAATGGGCGAATAGATTCCGGCGGACCCGTGCGACCGCGAACGTGTTCGCCTCCGTGTCACCGGACCTGTCCTGCCGGATGGTGAGAAAGCCGATGCCCCAGGGTCCCGCTCGCCCTGAGAGCCTTGCGCCGCCGCTCAGCGGCAGCGGTTCGCCTGATGCCGACAACCCGATGCGGCGCGAGTAGAACAGCTGCGTGTCTTCGTTGCGCTGGGTCGGGCTGCGTTCATTGGGGATGTCGCCGAACCCGAAGATGTCGGCGTTCTCGAGAAAGAACTCCCGCTTCTCCGGGAAGAACAGGCTGAACCGGGTCAGGTTCACCTGCTGGGTGTCGGCTTCCACGTGTGAAAAATCGGTGTTGTAGGTCAGGTCCACGGCGACGCCCTGTGACAAGCGGTACTTGGCGTCGATACCGACCTTCGCCTTGTCGGCGGTCCCGGCGCTGCGGTTCCGCGCGTCAACGGTGACGAACGGTTTCAGTTGCAGGGCCGTTCCGCCGCTGATGTCGCGCAGCCCGGTCAGCGTGCCGGCCAGAGAGACGTAGTTGATCGTGAACCGCCGCGCGACCGGGGCCCAGTAGCCCTCCTCGTTCTTTCTCCGGATGCGCCGCTTGAAGTTGATCCCCATCGACGCGGCGGCCTGGGACCGCACCCCGAGGGTTTTGAAGGGGATGGCGATCTCGGCTACCCATCCATCTTCGTGGACGCGGGAGCTGACGTGCCACACGCCGTCCCACTGCACATTCACGTGACGGCCGTCATCGAGCGCCTGGGCATCGCGCTTGGCAGAGCCGGGATTGGTGAAAAAGCTGAAGCTGTTGCGCCGGTCGTGGCGCACGTCGACCGCCAGTCCGAAGGCGTCTCCTTCCCGCGACTCGAAATCCCGCTTCAGTTCGTTCACGATGATCCCCGCCGGATCCGAGTCGAAACAGTAGGCGCCGATATAGAGATACTCGCGGTCGAACATCACGCGCACCTCGGTTCGCTCCGACAGGGGTTGTCCTTCGCGGGGCTCCGACTGGATGAATCCGGACGCGAGTTCGGCACCAGCCCATTCCGACTCGTCGAGCCGACCGTCGAGGGTGGGCGCAGTCGAGGTGAACGCGGCCCGCACGACGTGGTCGCTGTTGGCCTGGGGACCCTCAGCCGCCGAGGCGGTGGGGGAGCCGGCATACAGCAGAAGGACCCAGGTGAGGACTGCCGCCGACGGGGGAGACGATGGTGGCGGGGGTTAAGGTCGGACCATTTAAAAGGCGTATTAT
>JACDBQ010000588.1 GCA_013694845.1 Acidobacteriota bacterium | reverse complement strand
GGATTGGGGATTGGGGATGAGGGATCAGAGATCAGGGATGAGGGATTCGACGTGCGCTACGGTCTGATTGCCGGGGTAATGGCGGCTCTCCTGCTCTCGGTCGCATCGGTGGACGCGCAGGATCAGCGTGCGGCCATGCGGGAGACCGCGAAGAAGTGGCAGGGCGCGATTGTCAATGTTCGCGTGTCCCTGAAGGTTCGGATGTCGATGGCCGGGCGCGAAGTCCAGTCGATGGACGACACCGTCGAAGCGGTTGCGACCGTCATCGATCCGTCAGGGCTGACCGTGATGTCCCTGAGCTCGCTCGACCCGGGCGCGATGATGAGCCGCATCATCGGCGCGTCGGCGCAGGCCGACCAGAAGATGTCGATCGTCTCCGAGCCGACCGACGTCCGGATCCGGCTCGCTGACGGCAAGGAGTTGCCGGCCACCATCGTCCTGCGCGATCAGGATCTCGACCTCGCTTTCATTCGCCCGACCGCGACGCCGGTCACGCCGTTGATCGCCGTGAACCTGGCTGACGCGGGAACGCCGGCGGTGCTGGACGAGCTGGTCGTGCTCAGCCGTCTTGGCCGCGTGGGCGGCTGGACCCCCTCGGCGATCCTCTACAGCGTCGGGGCGATCATGGAGAAACCGCGGACCTTCTTCGTGCTGAACGGGCAGCCGGGCACGGGCACCCCGGCCTTCCAGGCGAACGGGAAGATCGTCGGGCTCCTGACCATCCGCCAGATTGATCCGGGCCGCATGAGCATGTTCGGCATGATGGGTGGCACGGAGGGGGCAGGCGTCATCGCGGTGGTACTGCCGGCGGCCGACGTCCTCGAAATCGCGAAGCAGGCCGACGAACGGAAGTAGGCTTAGAGCATGGTAGAGAAAGCGTTCCCGGTCACCAGGACCGATGAAGAATGGCGGGCTTCACTCACGCCGGAGCAGTACCAGGTGCTGCGCGAGCACGCGACGGAGCGTCCGGGGTCCTGCGCGCTACTCCAGGAGAAGCGGGCCGGGACGTTCTCGTGCGCCGGCTGCGGCCAGCCCCTGTTCGTCGGTGAACGAAAATTCGAGAGCGGGACCGGGTGGCCGAGCTTTTTTGCCCCGCTCGAAGGCTCGATCGGCACCACCGACGATCGCAGCCTGTTCATGGCGCGGACCGAGGTTCACTGCAGCCGGTGCGGCGGGCACCTGGGCCACGTCTTTCCCGATGGTCCGCCGCCGACCGGCCTGCGTTACTGCATCAACGGTGTGGCGCTCGACTTCGAGCCGAAGACGTAGGACTAGGAACGGCTTCAAGCTGAGATTGCTGGTGCTGTCGCGACGCGTCAGCGTTCAGTCCGATTGACCCCGCCTGTCACTTGCCCGGCGGCTTGTTCGCGACCGGTTTGAAGACGAGCCGAAAGGCGCGGAGCGCGGCAGGATGGTAAATCGTCGCGTGGGTCTCAGCCGGCATCGGCTCGTAGTGCCACGTCAGGCCTGGGAACGCCCCCTTCTCCAGCAGGCCGGCCAGTCGGCGCGTGAGCTCCGCGAGCTCCGGCTCGGAGCTGCTGGCGAGATAAAGGCTCTTGCCGCTGGGAGGCCGCGCACGGAGTTGCTCGAGCGATCCATTGACTAACTTCTGATCGTTCCACCAGAGACTCGGGTCGAAGGCGATATAGGTTCCAAACAGGTCAGGCTCGCGCAGTAAGGTCTCCACCACGAACAGACCTGCCAGCGACTCTCCCACCACCGCCGTTTCGTCCGTCGTGCGATAGCGCTCCTTGACCCGCGGCATCAGCTCGGTGCGGATGAAGGTCCGGAACGCAGCGGAGCCGCCGACGCGCACGGCGATTTCTTTGTCCTTGGCGTTGTCGGTCGGGCCGGTCATGTCCCGACGGCGCTCGGTGTTCTCGATACCGACGAGAAGAAACGGCCGCATCGTGCCGTTGCTGACCGACACCTGGACCAGTCCCGCCACGTGCAGGAAGTCTTCCTTCATACCGCCATCGGGCATGTAGAGCACCGGCAGGCGCAGGTCGCGCGACTCCGCATATCCCGGCGGCACGTAGACGTTGATACGCCGGACCTCCCGCAGGGTGGCCGATGTGATCGTGAACGTCTCGCCGATCACCAGTGGTGCGGCTGCACTGCCAGCTTCCTTCGGTTGGGCCTGAGCGAAGGCCGTGGCGGCGCCTGAGAGGAACACGACGGCAGCGATGAGTGCAGGTGTCATGGTGAGTCGATATGGAGCTACAATCCTCCCATGGGACTGATGGATTTCATCAAGGGCGAGCTGATCGACGTCATCGAATGGACGGACGATTCACGCGACACACTCTCTTTCCGCTATCCGGACGATGATAAGGCGATCAAGAACGGCGCACAGCTGATCGTCCGCGAGTCTCAGCAGGTGCAGTTCATTTACCTGGGCGAGTTCGGCGATACCTTCGGGCCGGGCAAGCACACGCTCACGACTGACAACATTCCAGTCCTCACGAAACTGAAGTCGTGGAAGTACGGCTTCAACGTGCCGTTCAAGGCGGACGTCTACTACCTGAACACGCGGCTGTTCACGGGCAACAAATGGGGGACCGCCAACCCGATCATGATGCGCGACGAAGAGCTCGGCGTCGTTCGCGCCCGCGCCTTCGGCACCTACGACTTCAGGATCGTCGACCCGAAGCTGTTTCTGAAGGAAGTCGCCGGATCCGACCAGAATTTCCGGGTCGACGAGTTCGCCGACACCATGCGCTCACGGATCGTGAGCATCTTTGCGGATGCCCTGGCGTCCGCCAAGGTCCCGGTCTTCGACGTGGCGAGCCGCTACACCGAACTGGGCGAAGCGCTGCAGCCGCTGATCAACCCCGTGCTGGCGGCGAAATACGGCATCCAGCTGGCGAGCTTCGTGATCGAGAACGTCTCCGTTCCACCCGAGGTGGAGCAGGCGATCGACAAGCGTTCGAGCATGAATGTTGTCGGCAACCTGAACGACTACATCAAGTTCCAGATGGCGCAGGGGATGGAAAAAGGCGGGGGCTCCGGCGGCGCCGCCACCGAGCTTGCGGTCGGTCTGTCCATCGCGCAACAGATCATGCAGCAGCAGGGGATGCCGGCCGCGGCCGCGAAGAGCGCAACCGCAGCGGCAACCGTGCTGCCGGATCTGCTCGCACCCGCGGACGTGGCCACTGCGCTCGGCGTACCTGAATCCGACGTCATGACCATCATCGAGTCCGGCGAGCTCGCCGCCAAGAAGATCGGGTCGTCGTATCGGATCAAGAAGTCCGCGCTCGACGATTACCTGGCGCGGTAAGTGGAGCCGCGGACGCTCGAGTCCCTCGCGAAGCACGCGTGCGCCGCATGCGGCGCGCAGGCGCAGTGGAACCCGACCCGCGGGCTGCTGGTCTGCTCGTTCTGCGGCACCGAAGCGCCGTTCACCGTCGATCCCTCCACCGGCGCGCTCGTCGAGCACGACCTCGTCAAAGCGCTGCGCGAGCTCCCGTCAGAAGATCGTGGCTGGCTCGCCGAGAAGCGCACAGTCCAGTGCCAGAGTTGCAAGGCGGTCTCCGTCTTCGACGTGAGCCGCACGGGGCAGAACTGCGACTTCTGCGGATCTCCGTCGCTGCTCGATTACCAGGAGATCAAAGCGCCCATCCGCCCGCAGGGCATCCTGCCGTTCAAGGTGGATCAGGGCAAGGTGCGCGAGCAGATGCGCGGGTGGTTCAAGGGGCGCTGGCTCGCGCCTTCGAATCTCGGCGCGCGCTCCCTGGTGGACCGCGTGCATGGTGTCTACGTGCCGTACTGGACCTTCGACGCGCACGCCGTCTGCCCGTGGGAGGCCGAGGCCGGGCACTACTACTACACGACGGAGAATTATCGTGACAACAAGGGCAACCCGCACACCCGCCAGGTCCGGCACGTCCGCTGGGAGTCCGCCTCTGGCGAGGTCCGCCATTTCTTCGACGACGACCCGGTCCCGGGCACGCAGGGATTACGTCACGATCTGCTCAAGAAGATAGAGCCGTTCGCGATCGCCGAGGTCCAGGGCTACGACACCGCGTATCTCTCGGGCTTCGTCGTCGAGCATTACCAGATCGTGCTGGTGGACGCGGCCGCTCGGTCGCAGGACCAGATGACCGGGGAACTTCGGCAAATGGCGTCAGCGGAGGTGCCCGGGGACACGCAGCGAAACCTCGAGATCCATCCGCAGTTCTCGGGGCGAACCTTCAAGCACGTCCTCGTCCCGGTGTGGATTCTGTCGTTCAACTACCGGACCAAGCTCTACCAGGTGCTCGTGAACGGCTATTCCGGCCAGATTGCCGGGGATTACCCGTTGAGTCCCTGGAAGGTTTTCTTCCTGACCGTTGTTATTCTCATAGTGGCGATCGTCGTCATCGCCTTCGTCCAGGAATGATCGCGAGGTTCTGCATGTCAGCCAAGTCAATCTCCATACCGTCCAAGTCGGACGCGCTCCCGGGTCGGGCCGAGCGGATGAACGTGCCGGCCACGCACCATGTCAACGGCGCCAGGCTCGAAGAGCCGTTCCCTGACGGCCTCCAGACCGCGATGTTCGGCCTGGGCTGTTTCTGGGGCGCGGAGAAGAAGTTCTGGCAGCAAAAAGGGGTGTACACCACCGCCGTAGGCTATGCCGCGGGGCACACGCCCAATCCCACCTACCGCGAGGTGTGCTCGGGCATGACCGGGCATAACGAGGCGGTGCTGGTGGTGTTCGATCCGCTGAAGATTGCCTACGCCGACCTGCTGAAGCTGTTCTGGGAGAACCACGACCCCACCCAGGGGATGCGGCAGGGCGGGGACGTCGGCACCCAGTACCGGTCGGGGATCTATTACTACGACGAGGATCAGAAGCAGGCCGCCGTGCGCTCCCGCGAGACCTACCAGGCGCAGCTCAAAACGGCTGGTTACGGCACGATCACGACGGAGGTGCTGCCCGCCCCTGAGTTCTACTACGCGGAGGACTACCACCAGCAGTACCTCGCCAAGAACCCGAACGGATACTGCGGAATTGGCGGGACCGGCGTAGCGTGCCAGATAGGCCTGGAGGTGCGCTGAAGGGCGGGATGCGGGATGCGGGATGCGGGATGCGGGATGCGGGATGGGGG
>JACDBQ010000565.1 GCA_013694845.1 Acidobacteriota bacterium | reverse complement strand
GTATGGAGCTGGTCAAACTGCTGCTGGCTCGAGGGGCCGATCCGATCGAGCCCGAGGCGGAGCCGTGGGCCACACCGCTCGCGTGGGCCGAACGGCGTCAACATGCGGGGATTGCATCGATCCTCCGGCAACACAGAGCTGACCGATAGCCGCAGTCAGAGCCTGACGACATCCGGCCCTCAACTTGCGCGCCCGCCTCGCGCAAGTCCTCGATCTTTTCGGAGAGGATAGTTGACGTAGTGCTTATGCGGGTGAACTCGATGTGCGCCCACCACATGGCCTCGGACACCGCCGAGGCCGATCGTCTCGCCGAAGCGTTCCCAACCGTTCGACCCGCGGACCCTTGTGGGTTCTCAGGCTATTCTTCTCAACACCATCGACCACGTACATCCGCGCGCGCAGAAGGTTGTTGTCAAGCCATACTCACGTCGTTAGGTCTTCCCATATGGACCATTGGTTCAGTGTCATCGCTTCGGGGTGCGAGTTGGCGGCGAATACCGTCAAGGAATTGGACGACACCGGTTTTGTAGTGATCCCTGGTCCTGTGGCACCACCGCAACTCTCACGGCTGGCAGCCGTCTACGACGCGGCGGTATCGGGTGCCGATCCCGCCGACGTCGGCGGCGGGCGGACGACGAAGCGAGTGTGGGACTTCGTCAATCGCGCTCCAGACTTCGATGGCCTCTACGTCTATCAGCCAATCCTGGACGCGTGTTGCCGTGTCATCGGTGCACCGTTCCACTTAAGCACAATGCACGCTCGACAGGTGAACCCGGGCGCACCCGCGCAGGATCTTCACGCGGATTACCGGCGCACGACGGACGGCTGGCCGATGGTGGGCTTCATCTTCATGGTGGACGAGTTTCGGCGCGACAACGGCGCCACTCGCTTTGTGCCAGGTTCGCACCGCTGGCCTCATGCGCCGAGCGACGTGATGCAGGATGCCACCGCGCACTACGAGGGACAGGTATCGGCGTGTGGTCCCGCAGGCTCAGTCGTCATCTACAACGGCTCTGTCTGGCACGGACATGGCGTTAACCAGACGAACGAGCCGCGGCGGTCTATTCAAGGTGCCTACATCCGCCGTGACGACAAACAAGGGACGAACCAAGCGGCACGGATGCGTCCCGAAACGCTTGCGCGTATTGGAGCCCTTGCCAAGTACGTCTTGAACGTCGAGTCTCAACTATCCGTTCCGGATGCACTCGCGTGAAGGTCGCCGCCTACCAGGCGCCCCTGCTTCGTTCCGGCTCTCTCGAGGCCGTCGACCTGATACGCACGCGAGTGGAATGGTGTGAATCTCACGGCGTGGTCATCCTCTGTTGCCCCGAGGCGATTCTGGGGGGCTTGGCAGACTATGCCGCGGATCCCCGCGAATTCGCGATTGACGCGCGCGGCGACCAGCTCGCTCGCGTGCTTGCCCCTCTCGCAAGCGACACAGTCACGACCATCGTGGGCTTTACCGAAGTGACCGGCACAGGACGGCTGTACAACAGCGCCGCGGTCTTTCACAAAGGATCGGTCATCGGCCTGTACCGCAAGCTACATCCTTCGATCAACCGGTCGATCTATGACGCTGGCGACCAGATGCCCGTGTTCCAGGTTGGCGGCCTGACGTTCGGCATCGTGATCTGTAACGATGCCAACTATCCCGAGCTGGCGATGTTTATGGTCTCAAAAGGCGCGACAGCGCTTTTCATCCCGACGAACAACGGCCTTCCTCCGGAGAAGGCGGATGTCGCCGCACACGCGAGGAGTGTCGATATCGCTCTGGCGAAAGAGAACAACATCTGGGTTATCCGTGCGGACGTTTCCGGTCGCACGAATGGCATGGTGTCGTACGGATCGTCCGGAATCATCGATCCGTATGGGAATATCCTTCAGTCGGCGCACCAGCTGACCGAGGAGCTGATCGTTGCGGATGTCGAAGTCTCGGTGCCTGAGCCGACGGCGATGCGATGATTCGGCTGATCGGCCCAGGCGGAGCCGGTAAGAGCACAATCGGTGCTCTTCTGGCAGAGCGTCTCAACGTGCCCTTCATCGATCTCGATCGGCACCTTGCCGGTCGAGTCGGAGATATCAGCGAGTACATCAACCGGCACGGATACGACGCCTACGCGCGAGAGAATGTCGAGGCGTACTGCTCGTTGTTCCTCGGAGAGATCCGCCTTGACGTTCTGGCGTTGTCGTCGGGCTTCATGACGTACGCAAGAGACATTCACCTGGAATACGGGCGCATTCGCCGCGAACTCGAAGAAAGCGCCCGGACGTTCGTCCTGCTTCCCTCTCTGGACTGCGAAATGTGTGTGGCTGAGACCGTCCGGCGACAAATCGCGCGTCCATTCGGAAGATCCCCGGAGAGAGAAGAGGCCGTAATACGCGCACGGTTCGAGATCTATATGTCCCTTCCCATGCGGAAAGTAGAGACCATGCGTCCTGTTGCCGCAATCGTAGACGAGATCGTAGAGGTGTCGACGTTCGACTCTGTCTAACAGTAGCCGAGGATCTCGACGATTCTGCCGGACGGCGCAGGCCTGAACGGCCCGTGCTCACGACAGCGTTCGCAGGGCGAGGCGTCGCTGGAGTACTCCTCGACAATAGCCAGCTCGGGATGGGCCTCAAGTAACCGAGCGGCCTCGCGTGAGGCTGCGTCGAAGGTGTCGGGCACCTGTTGGCGGTGGTCGTTCCATGCCGCCGCCAGCTGCTCCGGCC
>JACDBQ010000562.1 GCA_013694845.1 Acidobacteriota bacterium | reverse complement strand
GAGCAAGACGAGCGGGGGTGCACTGGTACCTCGACGATGCCGCTGGAACCGACCGAGGCATGCTGGGCAGGTTGCGCGACGGGCTCCGCCGGCTCGATGCCAGAGCGACCACTGCACACGGCCGTGTGTTTGCCGCACTGACGTTGGCACAGCAAGAGGCGGTGCTGGGCAGCTACGAAGATGCCGCTGGGGGCAGCGTCACGTTGGATTCCGCCGCCCAACCCCGCGTCACCGGCGCATCGCCGGAGACAGACGCGGTCACGCCGGACGACCGTTCCTTCTTCACGGTGATCAAGGCGCAGACGATCGACGCCTACTACAAGTCCGAGATGGGGCAGATCGGCGAGCTCGAATGGGTCGGCCACGAGTTCAACGACGAGTTCCCGGGTGCCTGCACCCACGCCGATCCGCTCGTGCACGCGCGGGCACGCTGGCCGAGGAGGCGAGCGTGAGCGCACAGCGACCAGCCGACTTCGATGTCATCGTCGTTGGCAGTGGGTGCGGCGGCTCCATGTCGGTGCACCGGCTGGTCCACTCCGGCGCCCGTGTGCTCAACCTCGAATATGGACCCGAATACATCGAAGAGGACCTCGGTTCCTTCGAGCAGTACTACGACGCATATCCGCGCCTTGGCTACGCGTCTCTGAAACGCGCGCTCGAGCGCCCCGGTCCCGGGAGCTGGAAGCGCGCACCCTACTTCGAGTTCGCTGACGAAGCTCCCTACGAGACGGCCGGCGAGGGTTGGTACTGGCGCCGCTATCGCGGCGTGGGCGGGCGCAGCATGTTCTGGGCTGGGGTGGCGCCGCGGATGAGTGAGTTGGATTTCCGCGAAGCGGAGGTGGACGGCTTCGGGCCGGCGTGGCCCCTCACGTACGAGGAGCTGAAGCCGCACTACGACTGGATCGACACCACGCTTGGACGGGTCGGCCCCAGTGAGGACCACCCGAACGTGCCGGCCGGTCTGCCTCAGCCGCCGCAGGGTCTGAGATGCGGCGAACGAATCATTCAGAGCACTTGTGAGCGACTGAAGGGTGAGTTCCCCCTTCTGCGTTACACCCACAGCCCCAAGATGATCGCCACACGGCCGATGGGCCCGGGGCGCGCTCCATGTCACTATCTCGGCAACTGCATGGAAGGGTGTCGCAATGCGGCCAAATTCCAGGCGAAATATCATCTCTACCCGGCCGCGCAGGCGACCGGCCGTCTGACGGTGCGGCCCAATTCGGTCGTGCTCGAGGTCCTGGTGGATCCTGCCAGCGGCCGTGCGACCGGTGTGCGCTACGTCGACCGATTGACGAAGCAGGACTACGAAGCACGCGCGCCGATCCTTGTCCTGGCGGCTTCGACGCTCGATACCCCGCGCATCCTGTTGAATTCCCGGTCGGCGCGCTTCCCGAACGGTGTCGGCAATGGCTCCGGCCACGTCGGGCGTCACCTGAACGATCACATCCAGGGTTCTGTCATCGGATACCTCCCACAGCTGTACGGCCACCGCACCTACAACGACGACGGTTACACGTTTGGCGTGATGATTCCCCGGTTCACGAACTCCTACCAGAAAAAGAGAGGTTTCATCCGGGGCTGGGAAGGGCGCTCGGGTTCAGGCAAGGGCGTCAACGCGGGGCTGACCGGGTTTGGCAAGGGATTGAAGGACGGGATCCGCGAACGGTACCAGGCGCGGATTTCGCTGCTCGGATTCGGGGCAAAACTCGACAATCCCGGGACGTTCGTCGAGCTGGACCCGAGCGGGCGCAAAGACCGGTACGGGATGCCGCTCGCGAAGATTCATTCCGCGTACGCGGACAACGATCTCAAGATCTTCGCGGACATCAAGGAGAAGTTCACCTATATTCTCGAGCAAGCGGGCGCCGAAAGCATCCGCCCGTCGGCGTCGCCGTCGCAGCCCGGCACCAGCGAACATGAAGTCGGTACCTGCCGCATGACCCGCGATCCGACAGAGGGCGTCTGCGATCGATTTGGACGCGTGCACGAGGTTCCGAACCTGTTCGTGGCCGACGGCAGCGTCTTCACGCAGCAGACCGACAAGAGCCCGACGCTCACCATCATGGCGCTGGCCTTGCGGCAGGCCGATTTCATCGCCGAGCGGTGGAACAGGAAGGAACTGTGACAACGCTCACTCGGCGCGGGTTCCTCGCGGCGACGGGCGGCCTCGGCGCTGCCGGTCTGTTCGGCAGCGTCGGCGCGCGTGCCTGGGCGGGGCAGCCCTTCGACGTGGGGTACCAGATCTTCGGATGGGGGCGCTACTTTCCGTCCGCCTGGTGGCGAGGGGCTGCGGCGGTTGGCGCGCTTGGCTACCGGGGCATCGAGGGGGAATATACGATCGCGGAGCTGTACGAGGGGCGCGAAGAGGAATTCGTCGCCGGGATGCGTCGCTGCGGAGTGCAGCTGGCGGCTCTGTACAGCTCGACGGATCTCGAACGTCCCGCACACCGGTACGAGAACCGGCGCAAGAACCTCATGGCCGCCGCCTTCTGTCGCCGGATGGGTGCGCGGATGATTGTCATCGGCGGTACCGAGGCCACCGAGAAGAGTCCAGCGCTGATCAAGGAGTGGGGGCGGGAGGCGAATGAGCTCGGCCGCCAGGCCCTGGATGCGCACGGCGTCCGGCTCGGAGTGCATCCGCACGTGGGCAGTCTGATCGAAACGCGTCAGGATATCGACATGGCGATGGACGCGACCGATCCGCGCTATTTCTATCTCGCCCCCGACACGGGGCATCTGGTTGCTGGTGGATCAGACCCGGTCGAAGTGTTCACGACCTATGCTCGGCGGATCGCGCATGCACATTTGAAGGATTACCAGCAGCCTGCGGTTCCTGGCGCTCGCGGCACCTATGTACCGCTCGGGCGCGGCGCGGTCGACTTCCCGCAACTCGTGCAGATACTGCGGCGATCGGGATTCGACGGCTGGCTGGACGTGGAGCTCGACGGCGGCCGCGGCGCGGACCCGGCGGCTGTCGCACGCGAGGCGCGCGACTACATCCGTGGCACCCTGGCGCTGTCGCTCGAGACCGGCCCGCGCACCTCTCCCCGCATCTCTACTGAGAAGGACCAGCGTGAGCGCTGACGTGCCGCATACTCTGTCTTCCGCTCGTCTCATGTGGGCCGGGTTTCTCGGCGTCTTCGTGTGGGGCAGTATCGCGGGGCTGCTCGGTGCCGTGCTGCCGAGTCTGCGCGAT
>JACDBQ010000556.1 GCA_013694845.1 Acidobacteriota bacterium | reverse complement strand
CGAAGAACTCGCGAATCGCGGCCATGACCGGCTTGGCGTTGATCAGGTCGTGCGGCATGGCGGTCGCCATTTCCTGGTAGACCGACATCTTCTCCTTGATCGCGCGCTCCATCCGGACCAGCCCGATCCGGAACTGGTTCTCGAGGAGCTCGCCGACCGACCGCACGCGGCGGTTGCCGAGATGATCGATGTCGTCCACGTTCGCCGGATTCTTCCGCAGCTTCAGCTGGTATTTAATGACCTCGTAGAAATCCTGGGGGTGCAGGATCTTCTCGTCGAGCGGCGTGTTCAGCTTCAGCTTGGTGTTCAGCTTCAGCCGGCCGACGCGCGAGAAGTCGTACTTCTGCGGGTTGAAGAACATGTTCTCGAAGAGCGAGCGCGAGCTCTCGAGGGTGGGTGGATCACCCGGTCGAAGCCGCCGGTAGATCTCGATCAGCGCTTCCTCGTGGGTGTGGATCGGATCCTTTTTCAGCGTGGAGCTGAGCACGGGACCGATCTCATCGCGTTCCGGGAAGAAGATCTCGAGCCGGTCGACGTTTTTCTCCTGGGCGAGAGAAATCGCGCGCGGCGTGACTTCCTCGTTGGTCTCGAGGATGACTTCGCCGGTCGACGGATCGACCACGTCCCCCGCCGCGAACGCCCCTTCGAGCTCCGCGTCGGAGACGTCCACCGACTCGACCCCGGCTTTCTTGAGCGTGGAGAGCGCGGTCGACGTGATCTTCTTGCCGGCGTGGGTCACCACGTCGTTACCGATCTTGATATCGCGTGCCGCGCGCAGCCCCTGCAGGCTGTCACCCACCGCCCACTGGATCGCTCCGCCCTTCAGCGTCAGGCGATCCACCGAGTAGAACGAGCGGATGATCTCGTCGGCGCCGCGCAGCCCGAGGGCGCGCAGGAACACCGTGGCGAGAAACTTCCGCTTGCGATCGATGCGGACGTAGAGCAGGTTCTTCGCGTCGTACTCGAACTCCACCCAGGAGCCGCGGTACGGGATGATCTGGGCGATATAGAGCGTCTTGTCTTCCGAATGGAAGAAGGCGCCGGGCGACCGGTGGAGCTGCGACACGATGACGCGCTCGGTACCGTTGATGATGAACGTACCGTTGTCGGTCATCAGCGGGATGTCGCCGTAATAGACCTCCTGCTCCTTGATGTCGCGGATGGTTTTCACCCCGGTCTCGGGATCCTTGTTCCAGACCACGAGACGGATGGTGACCTTCAGCGGCACGGCGTAGGTCATGCCGCGCTCCTGGCACTCGTCGACGTCGTACTTCAGCTTCAGCGCGACCGTGTGGCCGCAGATGTCGCAGACGTCGCCGCGGGCCTCGTTCGGCTTGCCGCAGCGCGGGCACAGAACGTCATGCTCGCCGTACGGATCGGCGACCAGGGTGTGACCGCAGTTGGTGCACGGCTTCCGGAGGTGGTGCAGCCCCGCCAGGCGGCCGCACTTGCACTCCCAGTTCCCGATCGAATACTCGATGAACTCGAGCGAGGAGTTCTCGCGGAAATCGCTGATCGGAAAGACCGACTTGAAAACCGACTGCAGGCCGGCGTCCTCGCGTTCGGAGGGCAGCCGGTTCATCTGCAGGAACCGCTCGTACGACTTCTTCTGGATCTCGATCAGGTTCGGGATCGGGATCGTCGTCTTGATCTTGGAGAAGTCGATGCGCTCGCGGTAGACGTTCTTGGGAAGGCTGTACATGCTCTAAAGACCCCGAGCCGGAAAAAGGACGGGAAACGGAATCACGTGCGACGTGCGAAGTGCGACGTCCGACGTGCTTACGAGCTTACGTGCGACGTGCGGTGCGACGAAGCGACGTGCGGTGCGGCGAAGGGACGTGCGGTGTCCGATGGCGACCACGGGCCGGCGAAGGAGCACCTCGCACGCCGGCACGTGAGCACATCGCACGCCGCACATCGCACGTCGCACGTGCTTACTTGATCTCGACTTTGGCGCCGACGTCCTCGAACTTCTTCTTGATGGTCGCGGCCTCGTCCTTCGGAATCCCTTCCTTGATCGGTTTGGGGGCTCCCTCGACGAGATCCTTCGCTTCCTTGAGTCCAAGGCTCGTCACTTCGCGGACGACCTTGATGACGTTGATCTTATTGGCGCCGACTTCGGTCAGCGTGGCGGTGAACTCGGTCTGCTCTTCCACCGCTGCCGCCCCGCCCGCCGCGCCGCCGCCCATGCCCGGCATCGCCATCGGCATCGCCGCGGCCGCTGACACGCCGAGCTCGGACTCGAGCGCCTTCACGAGCTGCGACAGCTCGAGCACCGAAATCCCTTTGATGTAGTCGACCACCTGCTGCTGATTCAATTCGGCCATTGCTCTGTCTCTCCTGAGTATAAAAGCTGTCAGCTTTCCCTACGATTCCGATCTCTTCTTCTCTGACGCGACGAGCACGTTCATCAGGTCGCGCGGTGCCGCGCTCAGGACGCTGACGATCTGGACCATCGGCGCCTGCAGCAGGAAGAGGAGCTTCGCATACAGCTCCGGTTTCCCCGGCAGGGCGGCGAGCTCGGTCACCTCGGCCGGCTTGATCGACCGGCCCTGAACCACGGCGGCCTTGATCTGCAACGCCGGCGCGGTCTTCGCGAAGGTGGTCAGCACCTTTGCCAGCGCCACCGGATCGTCGCCGGCGTAGGCGATGGCCGTCGTCCCCACGAAGAACTCGTCGAGCGGCTCGAACGCGGTCCCCTTGAGCGCGCGCTTCGCCAGCGAGTTCTTCACGACCTTGTACTGGCCGCGGACTGCGCGCACCTGGCGCCGCAGCTCGGTCACTTCCGGCACTTTCAGGCCCCGGTAATCCACCAGGACAGCGCTCTCGGTGCCCTTGAACGTCCCCTCGAGTGCCTTCAGGTCTTCGATTTTCGATGCTCGCGTGATCGCCATGACTAGTGCTTCACCGTTTCCGTCACATGCGCGGTGTCGATCAGGATGCCCGGGCCCATCGTCGATGACATCGTCACGCTCTTCAGGTATTTGCCTTTGGCCGCCGGCGGCTTGGCTTTGACGACGCTGTCAACCAGGGCGTGCACGTTTTCGATCAGGCTCTGGGCCGGGAACGAGAGCTTGCCGACCGGCGCGTGGATGATCCCCGTCTTGTCGACGCGGAACTCGACCTTGCCGGCCTTGATCTCCTTCACGGCCTGGGCGATGTTCGGCGTGACTGTACCGGTCTTCGGATTCGGCATCAGACCGCGGGGTCCGAGCACCTTGCCGAGCTTACCGACGGCTCGCATCATATCGGGGGTCGCGACGACGGCGTCGAAATCCATCCAGCCACCCTGAATCTTGTCGACGAGCTCTTCGCCTCCGACGTGGTCCGCACCGGCGTCGAGGGCTTCCTTCTGCTTATCCGCTCCGGCAATCACGAGGACTTTCTTGCTCTTGCCCAGACCATGCGGCAGCACGACCGTGCCGCGTACCATCTGGTCAGCGTGCTTCGGGTCGACACCCAGGCGCATCGCCAGCTCGACCGTCTCGTCGAACTTCGCGAACTTCACCTTCTGGATGAGGGGGATGGCATCCTCGATCGTGTGGGGACGCGCCGGTACCTGTTGGCTCGCGGCAGCGAATTTCTTTCCGTGTCTGCGCATAACTTTCCTCTGTGGTGCAAGCGGACGCTTTCGCGGCCTCCCACTTTAATTAGTTGCTCGCGGGGGCCCACCCCCATGGCTGTCAGCCCTCGCTCTCGCTCGAGCCGGTGATCAGCTGCACTTTGCCGCTCCGAGTTGCACTTCCCACCGGGCCACCTTGGCCGCCGGAGCCCTCGCTCTCGCTCGGGCCGGTGGTTAGCAGCACCTTGCTGCGCTGACAGCTGACAGCTAACAGCTGAGAGCTACCCGATCACATCGATGCCCATCGACCGAGCGGTGCCGGCGACGGTCCTGAACGCGGCCTCGACCGATTCGCAGTTCAGGTCGGGCATCTTCAGCTTGGCGATGTCCTCGACCTGCTTCTTGGTCACGGTGCCGACTTTGTTCTTGTTCGGCTCGTTCGATCCCTTCGCGAGATTGGCGGCCCGCTTGAGGAGAATGGATGCCGGCGGCGTCTTGGTGATGAAGCTGTAGGACCGGTCTGCGTACACGGTGACCACGACGGGAATGATCAACCCTTCGTCCTTCGAGGTCTTCGCGTTGAAGTTCTTGCAGAAGTCCATGATATTGACGCCGTGAGGACCGAGCGCGGTCCCGACCGGCGGCGCAGGGGTTGCCTTCCCTGCCGCGATCTGGAGCTTCACCATTGCCTGTATCTTTTTAGCCATCAGCTATCAGCTTTCAGCTCTCAGCTAGGGGCCGTGCGCAGTCCGCAGCCCTGGGAGGCTGAAAGCTGACGGCTGATAGCTGATAGCTATCTAGAGTTTTTCCACCTGCAAAAAGTCCAATTCGACCGGTGTTGCACGGCCGAAGATCGTCACCATCACCTTCAGAGTGTTGCGATCGAGGTTCACCTCGTCCACGACGCCGTTAAAACTGGTGAAGGGTCCCTCGTTGATCCGAACCTGGTCGCCCTTTTCGAAGGTGTACTTCGGTTTGGGCTTTTCGGCGGCCTCGGTGACCTGGTTCAGGATCTGGTCGACCTCTTCCCGGGTGAGCGGTGTCGGCTTGGCGCCGGCCCCGACGAAGCCGGTCACTTTCGGCGTGTTCTTCACCACGTGCCACGCGTTGTCGGACATGTGCATCTCGACAAGGATGTAGCCGGGAAAAAACCGCTTCGAGCTCACCACCTTCTTGCCGCCGCGCATCTCGGCCACCTGTTCGGTCGGGATCAGGATCTCACCGATCTCGTCCTGCAGGCCGTAGGCATTCACGCGCTGCTCCAGCGACTCCTTCACCTTGTTCTCGAACCCGGAATAGGTGTGGACGATATACCACTGCTTCGTGCGGTCGTCGGTCATCGTTGTCATACCGCCGCGAACGTTCGGAAAATCCAGCCGACGATCCCCGAGAACAGTACGTCGATGCCGTAGAGATAGACGCCGAAGAAGATAGACGTGAGGATCACGACCAGGGTCGTGGCGTAGACTTCCTTGCGGCTCGGCCACGTCACGCGGGCCGTTTCATTGCGGACTTCGGACAGGAAGCGCCGGGAACGGCCCCACCAGCCCGTGACGCTGCCTTTCGCGCGTCCGCCGATCGACTCCTCGTGCTCAACCATTGCGGTCTTCATTTCCGTTCCCTTATCGGGATGCGGGATCCGGAATGCGGGATCCGGAAAACTCCCGGCTCACGACCCATTCCGCATCCCTCATTCCGCAATCCGGTCGACTAACTGGCAGGACAGGAGGGAATCGAACCCCCAACCCCCGGTTTTGGAGACCGGTG
>JACDBQ010000544.1 GCA_013694845.1 Acidobacteriota bacterium | reverse complement strand
GTACAACGCCCTCCCCGCCTTCGGCGCACTCGCTCCACGAGACGGAATCAGTGTCTCGATGTCCGGGAAGTAGCCGGACCCCACGATCACCGCGTTGGTGGAACGGCCACCATCGAGGGGGCCGACGGCCGGGTCCGACCACGTGAACCCGACACTCTTCTCCGCCGTCGTGGCCGAGGACTTGAGGTCGCCGAACAGCTTGACCTTGCCGCCCGAGGTGCCATCGGTCACGGTGAAGGTGGCCGTGTACGACGGGTCGAAGCTCGAGTAGTTGGGGAACGACCACTTGAACTGGATCGACTCGTTGGGCGCGTCGAACTGGTTCAGGAGATTCTGGACGGCCGCCGCGCCATCGAGCTCGGGCGCGACGTTCATTCCAGCGTCCGTCACGTCGAACGCCTGGTAAAAGGTACCGCCGGGACCCTGGCCGATGATCAGAAGGCTTCGCCAGACGCCCTGCACCTTGACCTCGGCGATCTTCGGCGAACTATCGACGAAGTAGTCGAACTGCTCGACCGGCTGCCCGTCTTCGAGCGTCTTGAGCTTGGGCAGAAGGTTATACGGGATGAACGCCCACATTTCATACCCAGTCCGGGCGTCCACGGCGTGGATCATGCCGTTGTTCCCGCCGAAGAAGATCATCGCGCGCCGGTTCTTGTAGGTCGCCGCGAAGGAGCCTGCCGAATCGGCGAAGCCGTAGTCCTCGTCGGGAGGCGGATCGAGTGAAGGCACATCCATCAGCGCAGGGGTCGACCCGATGATCGCGCCAAGCTGCTGGGACCGCACCATGCTGATGATGCTCGATGCCGAGCTCGTCATGTTCAAGTGGGTGCGGAGTGTCGGCTCGTTTGCTGCGGTGAAGGCGACGACCGATCCTCCGCCAGCCCCGTCGGGAATAAAGGTGTAGATATTACGGTCGTCCGGGTCGCCAGGCGTGCGTGCCTGACCGGCGAGCCCGGGCCGGCCGTCCAGATCGGGCCAGAGCCGGGTCCCGTCGTTCACGAACTTCCATCCGGTCGGCTTGGTGCCGTCGGTCTGGGGCTTGTAGACGCGAAAGGCGCGTAACACGCCGTCGAACCCTGGCAGCGAGAATCCGGCTGTGAGCATCACGTTGCTCCGCTGCGGCAGGGGCTGACCCCCGGGGTTCGCGGTGATGTCCGTGTCGGGCAGCGCGTTTCCAAGCGCGTCTTTTGCCCCTTCGAGATTGACCGTGCCCACGATCGGACTCACCGGCACGTACTCGCTCGCCGTTCCCGAATCGAAGTCGGTCGAGCGCGAGAATCCGGCCTGGACGGCGTAGTTGATGTTCGCTGCGATCTGTGCGGCACTCGTCACGTTGACGTATCGCCCGCCGCTGTTGGCGGCGATCGTCTGCAGCGACGCGACGTCGCCGCCTGCGGGCCTGATCGCGAGCACATGGATCGGTACGCGCTTGGTCGTTCCGCTGGCGACGACGTTCAAGAACGTTGAGGCGATGGCACCCGCGTCGTGCGCAGCCGTGTAGTTTGCGTCCCCCTCGTCCTTGCCCGAGGTGATGAGCACGACCACCGTGTTCCGGCAGGATCGGTTGGTCACGGTGTCGGCCACCATCGCGGCAACGGCCGTCGCGCGCGCATCGTCGAGAGCGTGCGCAATCGGCCGGTCGGTATAGTTCCTGGTGCCTCCGCCGGCCGGGATCAGGCCGCTGGCGTCCCCGATGCCTCGGCGCACGACGGTCAGGACGGAGGCGGAGGTGTTCGCGGCAGGCGTGACCACGCGCGCACTCCCGCCATAGAGCGTTTCGAGCGAAAAATTGGTCGCCGCGGTCGTCGGCACAAAGATGCCGAAGCGTCCATTGCTTCCCGTATTGCACGGGTTGCTGTCTTTGACGGAGTCGAGCGCGGCATTCCAGGTGACGCGAACCGGCTTGTCGCAGTTGCTCGGCGCGCGCCAGGCCGGTGTCAACTGTCGCAGTTTGATCAGTCCCCAGCGGTAGCCGATGCCGGCGTTTTCGCTGACGGCCCGGTCGATTCCTGATTTCGCCATTTCCAGGCGCGTGCTGCTGAAGAAGGTGGCGTAGGCGGACGAGGTATCGGGAGTGGCCCCGATGGTCAACGCCTCGAACTTGGTGACGGCATCCTGCACGTTCTCGTACTGCAGCAGGCTGTACTTCCTCCGGTAGCGGGTCGCGCCGGAAACACCGAGGGCGCTGGCAACCGCCGTGTCGTTGCTCACCACGTAGTCGTTCGGGTCGTAATAGTTCCCGATGCCGTCGTCGAGCATCCGCATGCTCGTGTCCACGACGATGATGACCGTGGGCGGAACGCGTTTCGCGAACAGGAGGGGATCGAGCTGCGCCGAGGCCGTTGCCGTCCACCACATCGTGAGTACGACGCAGAACCCCGCGGCCGCGCGCCGGCAGGCTCGAGGCATCGGGTGTCGGCGGTCGAATCTGGCTGACATCTACTGCACTCCCATGTTGCCGGTACCGGTGTTCATGCGCATGTTGGTGAGCGACTTGCCGGGGGTCTGGACCGCCGCCTTGCGGGCGCGCTGGTTCAGTTCTTCCTGTCCGCGCTGGGCAATCTGCCCTCGCTCGATTTCCGTGCCCGACGTGCGCGCCACCGTGACCTCGATGATCTTCCGCGTCCCGCCTGGCCCGATGGCCTCGGCGCGAATCGTCAGCGTACCGTTGGCGTCGAGCGACGGGTTGCCGTCGCCGATGTTGGTCGAGGGCGCATCGGCCGGGTCATCGGCGACCCAGACGACGACATACATCGGGCTGTCGATCGCCGTGGTGTCGAGCAAACCGGAGACCGGCCCCCAGGCGAACAGTCGCCATTGCGGGTTGTTCGGCCCCCAGAGATCAGCCGTGTCGGTTTCGGCCTGCAGGGCGGTGGTGGCCGCGGTCAAGGTGATCCTGCCCCCGCCGGGGAGGGTGATCTGGCCACTCGGGTTGCCGTCGGTGAAACCTGAGGTCACGGACGCGATCCCGCCCCCGGCATCAGCCAGGATGTCGTTCCAGCGCGGCACCATCAGCAGATCCTGGACCACGCGCTCGACGGCCGCGTCCGCGGCGTAGAGTGCTTCCTGGCTGTTGCGATAGTTGTGGGCGATCATCGTCTCGGTCCGGCTCACCATCACGACCGCCGCGCCGAGCGCGGTGAGCAGCAACATCGACATCAGAGCGATGATGAGGGCCGTGCCGTTTTCGTTGGCGAGCCGTGTAAGGGATCCGCTTCCTGCCGGGTGGCAGCGCGTTGAATCGTGGAGTGTCATGGCCATCACCGGGCCAGGTTGAGATTCCGCGGCGTCACGTCGAAGACCACGCGGTAGTCGGGCACATAACGCTCGCCCCCCCTGGCAGACCCGGGCTTCATGAACAGCGTGGTGTCGCTGCCCCGCAGGGCCGCCATCGCGGCCTGCATGCGCATGGACACGCGAACCTTGCGAATGCGGAGCAGATCCGCGTCGAACGCATTCGCGCCGCTGCCGCAATAAGGACCGTTGGTCAACATGGCCGCGGTCAGCGTCGCCAGCGAGCCATCGTCCGGCGTCAGCGCCGCTGGACCGACGTAGTTGCCCGTGGCGTCATACAGGCAATTCGCTACGCCGGCCGGAGGCTTCGGGAACAGGGGCGGATTCGGGTCGCCGAAGTAGTCGAACCGCAAGTCGACGACGTTGTCGGCCAGGGCGACGTCTTCGCTCGCCCCGTTGTAGCGCATCAGCTGGTTCGTGGTGCGATTCAGGTAATAGGTGTTGCTGACGATCTGCGTCACCTGCGCGCCCGCTTGGTACGGGTAATTGAGGTCCTGCTGACGGTGCTGGAGGTGGCCGGCGGAGTCCTGCACGTTGGTGATGACGAACGTGTCGAAGTTCCCGGAGGTGTCGAAGATGATGACCTGCATCCCGGTCTCGAAGCCGCACAGCTGGCGGCCGTTCGGACAGTTCGGTTGATCGTTCACCTTCAGCTCGGCGGACTGCGGCGGCATCGGGTTGGAGATCGTGGTTTGCGAATAGCTGTTGGGGATGTACGAAAGCGTAATCGCGTCGGTCTTGAAACTCGCCGCACCGGTCGTCGGATCCGCCGCGGTGCGCCCCGTCCGCCGCGGCAGTATCGGGGCAAAGAAGTTGACGAGAGATCCGGTCGACACGCCTTGGTACGGACCGGCCCCCGCCATGACGAGCTCCTTGAACAGCGTCTCGTTCCCGATGCGCATGCGCTGCTGCATGTCGGCAACTTCGGGCTGCGCCTGGGCGCTCCCCGTGGCGGGGTTCATCAGCCCGAAGATCGCCCCGGTGACCGTCATCATGATCGCCGTGGAGACCAGCAGCTCCGTGATGGTGAACCCGGCCTCCGAACGGCGGCGCGCACGAAGCGTCATTGCGACTTCCTCGTCTTGACGCTGACGAGCAGCGAGTCGCCGGCCATGCGTGGCCGGGGGCCGGCGCTCGCCACCCGGGAGCCTTCGTTCGACACCGGGGTCACGAGCACCTGCAGCACCAGCGTATTGTTCGGGTTCGTAGGCAGGGGGCGAATCGCCCACCGACGGATGAACGCGGCGGAGCCGGGGGGCGTCGAACCCGTGCCGACGAATGCGCCGTGCGGATCGAGGAAGTCGACGTAGCCGGGGGTGTTTTCTTCGAGCGAATCCGACGGCGAGGGATTGAGGCCCGCGCCGTTGGCGGCCGGCGGATCAGCGGCGAGGTTGGTCGATGTGTCGCTGACCGGAAGGCCCTGGCCCGCCGTGTCGAACCCCCACGTCAGGGCGCGAAGCTGCTCCATCTTCTGCTCGGCCATCGCCGTGGTGGACGTCTGGCCGCGCGCCACGAAATTGGCCCGAGTCGACAACGCAAACAGCTGCGCCACGCCGAGCGACACGGCGGTGAGGATGCCCATGGAGATGAGCACCTCGACGAGGCTGAAGCCCTTATTGGAGCTGGATCTTGCCTGCGCCATTGACTCGCACCGATCGGGATCTGTTTCTGCGCGTGACGGTCACCGTCTGCTCCGCCGCCATCTGGGTCACGACATTGGAGACGACGGTGAAGACGGTGCCGTCGGGCTGAAACTGGAGCGTCACCGTACCCACGGTCGCGCCGTTCGGGATCGATCGCACCGGTCCGTCGTAATTCGGTCGCGTCATCAGGTTGTCGTCAGCCGGAAACGGGAACGCGTTCTGAAGGCAGCGGTTCGCCGCCGAATCGGCGGCGGTGTTGAGCACTTCGACTGTCCGGACGAAGCCGGTCGCCGGGCAATTGATCCTGACCCGAAGCGCGCGGTTCTTGGCCACGGCCGACAGCCGCGCGGCCTGGAGCTCGCGCTCGACCATGCGCGCGGCTTCGTTCAACTTGATGGTGGCGGTCACGTCGTTCATCACCGGCACCGCCATCGCCATGATGGTGGAGGCAACAGCAACGGTCAGCATCAATTCGGTCAGCGAAAAACCCCGCTGCGAGCGAGGACGTTCAAACATCGGCACAGCTCGACTGAGCAATGGGGCTGCCACAGCGCTGACCACAAGCGGGTGGCCTGCCAGCCGCGTTGTTTCTGTCAATATCTGGAAGGAGTTACGGGAGTCAGGCATCGACACGACGGCACGACGCCGGGTGCAGTTCTGCAACCGGAACCACGGATTTGGTGGCTACTCGCTCCGGAGGGGCAGCGTGACGATGATCCGCGCGCCCCCGGCTTCGGCGTTCACCGCCGTCACGCGGCCGTTGTGGGTCACGATGATCTTCTGCACCAGCGCCAGTCCGAGGCCGGTGCCCGCCTTCTTCGTCGTGAAGAACGGCCGGAACATCCGGGCCGTGACGTTGGCGTTCACGCCCGGACCGTTGTCGGTGACGGTCATGAACTGCGTGCGCTGCGCCATGTCGATCGTGCCCTCGATCTCGACCCTCGGCGGCGTGTGCGCGTCGACGCAGGCCTCGAGCGCGTTCCGACACAGATTGCTGAAGGCCTGCCGCAGCAGCACTTCATCGCCCTGCACCACGCCAAACTCCCCGGAGACCCGCACCCCTCCGAGGCGCGAGACGGCCTCGGGACGTATCTCGTCGGCGGCCCGTTCGGCAATGCCCCGCAACGCAACCGGACTCAACGCGAGCTCGGTGGGCTTGGCGAAGTTCAGGAAGTTGATGACCACCTGGCGAAGCGCTTCCGTCTCGTCGCGAATCCCCTGCACATAGGGACGGAAGTCATCCGGCAGCCGGTCGAGATCGAGCAGGCGTCCATACCCGTGGATGGTGGCGAGCCCGTTGCGGAACTCGTGCGCGATACCGGCGGTGAGCTCGCCGAGCCTGGCCAGGCTGTCCTTGAGCCGGAGTTGCTCTTCAAGCTCCACGACAGCGCTGAGATCCGTGAAGAGGCAGATGGCGCCGTGAGGACCGCCCTGCGCGTCGAGCATCGGAGAGACCGTCACGCCGAGGTGAACGGCGGCACCGTTGGGGTCTCCCATCTGGACCGCCCGCCGCAGCACCGGCCGTCCGAGGTGCAGGCACTCGTCGATCACGGCCGCCAACGGCGCCGCGGACCGCAGCACGTCGCCGACCTGTGTCCCCTGCGCGCTTTCGCCCAATCCGAGGATCCGCTGACCCGCCGGGTTCAACGTCCGCACGTTCCGGTCGCTGGTCACCACCATCAGGCCCGAGGTAATGCTGGCGATGATCTCTTCGCTGAGGCGCTCGGAAGCTTCCGCGCGCTCCTTCATGGCGCGTTCCTGCTCGCGCAGACGCTGGACGGCCTGCTCCATCGCTGCGGCCATGAACGCTGTCTCCGACCCCGCGCCGCGTTCCTTCCCGACCGTCCGCGCGGCGACCACGAACTTGGTCAGCGCGAACGCCAGCACCCCGACCAGGGCCGCGATGATCGCATTGAGCCCGATGAACAGGACGCCGGTCTCGGTCATCAGTACAGGCCCGCATACCAGCGGACGATCTGCTCCCCGTAGAGAGAGGCGACGACCGCGGCGATCGACAGAAACGTCCCGAATGGCAGGGCGTACTTCATCCCCCCGCGCTTGATCGCGATCACGATGAGGCCGATGACGGATCCCGCGATCGAAGAGAACACGAGCGTGAACATGACCTGCTGCCAGCCGAGGAAGGCGCCGATCATCGCCAGCATCTTGACGTCCCCTCCACCCATCCCTTCCTCACCGGAGTACCGGTAGTAGGCCTCCCCGATCGCCCACAGCACGCCGCCCCCGGCGAGGACGCCGATCACCGCGTCGCGAAATCCCGGCGGCAACACCACGCTCGCGGCGAGACCGATCACGACACCCGGCAGTGTGATCGCGTCCGGCAGCAGGCGGTGTTCGAGATCAATGGCAAAGAGCGCCACCATCGAGGCGACGAACAACAGGCGGATCGCGAGCAGCGGCGTCCAGCCGAAGACCAAGTAGTGCAGGACGAACAGCACCGCCGTCGCCAGTTCCACCAGCGGGTAGCGCGCGCTGATGCGGGTGCGGCACTGCCGGCACCTGCCGAGCAGCACCACATAGCTCAGGACCGGGATATTGTCGGCCGCCCGGAGCGCGTAGCCACAGGATGGACACCGGGAACCGGGGCTGACGAGCGACTCATGGCGCGGCAACCGGTGCACCACGACATTCAGAAAGCTGCCGATCGCCAGACCGAGAAAGACGACAATCGCAAGCTCGATGGGCTCGGCGCTCAACGGATCGGGACCATGAGTTGAGGCAACGGGAACAGGGGCGACGCTTTCGCGACCGTGACGCGGCCGGTCGCCGGATCCAGCTCGTAGGGGGCTCCAGCAGGGTCGACCGGAACGACGCGCAGCGCTCGCAACCGGACCAGCCAGGACCACGAGAACGGCTCCTCCGCCGGCCTGGGTTGGGACGCGACAATGGCGTCGAGGTGATCAATGTCGTCGAGTGCGTCCAGCTGGCGCAACGCGTGTTGAGCACGCCCTCTGAGCCACGGCTGGTCGGCGTCGCGGATCTGGTGCCAGAGAAACCGCGCCGACACGCGGTCACTGCCTTGCGTGAGCATTGCCGCGGCTACCGGCATGAGCCAGTTGGGCGCGTCCGGTTGCTCCGCGCCGCGACGGAACCACCCGGCTGCCGTCACCGGATCCCGGAGCGACCAGTAATGAACGAACGCGATGTCGTGGTAATACTGCCACTTCCGTGGCTGGGCCGAGATTCCCTTGCGCAGCAGTGCGACCGCGTGGTCGGGGCGGCCGGGACCGCCGGGATACGCCTCGCTGAGGAAGATCGCCCCGAACCGGTAGGCGATGTTGAAGTAGGGATCGAGCGACGTCGTCAGGTCGAGCAACGGGTAAAGGAGCTCGTAGCGGCGCGGCTGGTCCCGGTTCAACCGGTCGCCGCCATAGTGTTGGATCGCGCGGATCCAGTACAGATCGGCGGCCAGCGCATCGAACCCCAGGGCCAGGCGCCCGACCGCGGCCGGAGAGCGCACGTACAGCAGCCTTGCGATATCGGGATGACGACGGGGAAAGGCCCCGTCGCGCCAGACCTGCAGGGTGACCGCCGCCGCCAGGCACCCGCACGCGGCCAGCACCTTGATCACTTGAAATCGCGCCTCGAAAAAATGTACATCGCTGCGAGCAGCAGCGCCGCGATGTAGGCCGCGCCGTACGCCGCGGTCGACCAGAGGTAGCCGGCGGCGACGGGGAAACCGTGGACCACCTGGGTCTTGACGTCGAAGGCCGAGAGATCCGGCAGCACGTGATACAGGACGCGTGCGCCCCACGCGGCGGCCGGTGAGTCCACCACGTGCTCGAAGTTCCTGAGCTCCGTGTTGAAATTTCCGGCGACGTAGAGGCCGAACGTCAGAGCCGCGGACAGGAGCGGGCTCGAGAACGTCGAGAAGAAGAGGGCGAGGGCGGTCACCAGCATCAGCTCGATGAAGATCAGGAACATCGCCTTCAACAGCGCCGGATCGGGCCCCGGCGCCTCCCAGGACGCCTTGAAATCCGGGCTCTCGATCCACGTCAGGTATCCGAGGACAGCGTACATCGCGACCGTCATCACCGCGACGTTGACGGCGAGCGTCAGCACGAGGCCGGCGTACTTGCCCGCAATGAACTGCGGGCGGCTGATCGGCTTCGCGAGCAGCGAGTAGATGCTGCGCCGCTCCACTTCCTTCGACACCAGACCGATCCCGATGAAGATGGCGATGAACAGGCCGAAAATCGAGGCCGCCGCGAGGCTGAGGTCCTTGATGATCTTGACGTCCTGCCCGGCCGTGAGCTGGGCCAGCAGGAACGACGACCCGATGAGCAGCACCGCGAACAGCACGAGATTGTAGGGCACGCGATCGCGAATCGACTCCCTGAACACGTTCAGCGCGATGTGCCTAACGGCGCGCATGCTCGCCTTCGGCCATCGCGCCGCGCGCCCCGGTACCGGCTTCGGTGATCCGCTGGATGAAGAAGTCCTCGAGCGTCTCGCGCACCGGGTTCATCGACACGACGGTCGCACCGGTCGAGGCGATCTCGGGAATGATCCGCTCGGGCGCCTGCGTCAGCGGGAGCTCCAGCGTGTACCGGCCCGTCCCGATTTCGGTGACGCGGGTGGCCAAGGGACGGAGACGTTCCAGCGCCTCCGGCGCCAGGTTGGCGACGACCAGCTCCCAACCGCGCGCCGTGAACTCGGCGAGCTCGCTCAAACGTCCCTCTGCCGCGAGGCGCCCGCCCGCGACCACCGCGACCCGGCCGCACAACGCCTCGGCGTCGGCCAGGATGTGCGAGCTGAAAAACACGGTCCGGCCCTGATCGCGGAGCTCCAGAATGAGCGACCGCACGTCGCGGCGTCCGAGAGGATCGAGGCCCGACATGGGCTCGTCCAGGAACAGGACGTCGGGTTCGTTCAGGAGCGCCTGCGCGATGCCCACCCGCTGGATCATTCCCTTCGAGAACTTCCGGAGCTGGAATCGGCGCTCGCGACCGATCCCCACGCGGTCGAGCAGGCCCGCGACGCGCTTGCGCCGGGCCGCGGTCGGGACGTCGAGCAGCTGCGCGAAATACGTCAGCAGCTCTTCGGCTGTCAGGTAATCGTAAAAATACGGATTCTCCGGCAGGTAACCGATCCGCCGGCGTGCGTCGACGTGGCCGATCGGACGGCCGAGGATCTCTGCGCGGCCGGACGTCGGGAAGATCAGCTGCATGAGCAGCTTGAGCGTGGTGGTCTTGCCCGCGCCGTTCGGACCGAGAAAGCCGAACACCTCACCCGCCTCGATGCTGAGTGACAGCCGGTCGAGTGCGCGGTAGTGACGGCGGCGCCAGAAGCCAACCGGATAGTCCTTGGTCAGGTCCTCGATGAGGATCGCGGGAAACATCAAGAAACTCAGAGCTCAGAAGTCAGAATGCAGAAACAAAGAACGTAGAACACCGAGCTCGAGAGACCGAACTCGGATCGTCACCGAGCTCAAACCCGGTGGCGGCAGGTCGGGAGCCGGGAACACCCCGTCTTATCGGCTCGGCAGTGCTCGCTCCGCAGCCCCGTCCGGGTTCATGATCCGGGCGTACCGAGCGGCGTTCGGAGTGCTGTGTTCTATGTTCTGAGGTCTCGGTTCTGAGTTCTGAGTCTTGTCACCTCTACTTGTCTTTCATCGCCAGGTCGATGAGCGCGTCGTAGAGGGCCGGCGGCGGGCAGCATGGAATCTTCCGGCCGTTGATGAAGATCGTCGGCGTCGAACTGACGTTCAGCAGCTTGCCGAGGCCGGCATCGGTTTTCACGGTCTGCAGTGCAGCGTCGTAGCGTGCGTCGAAATCCTTGATGCCCGCCTGTTCCAGGGCCGCCTCCCGGACGACATCCCTGGTCAACGTCTGCTGGTGCTCGAAGAGCCAATTGTCAAGTTTCGCGAGGTTCGGGGTGCTCTTCGCCATCTCGTAGGCCGCGGCAGCCTCGCACGAGCCGAAGTGGTTCATCGTTGCCGCGTTCGGATTGCACTCCGGCTCGAGCGGATAGTGTTTCAGGACGAGCTCGACGCCCTGCTTATCGTACTTGGCCAGCACCGGCTTCAGGGCCTCGTGGGCCGAACGGCACGCGGGGCACTGATAGTCGCTGAACTTTACGATCAGAACCCTGGTGCCTGCCGCCGCGGGGATCGGAAGATCGACCCTGGTCTGCACCGCCCACCATTCGTCGACCTGGCGCCGTTGCTCGCCGGCGAGCGGTTGGAAGTTCGCGAACGCCTCGGCTTGGGCGACCGCCGCCCGCGTTTCATTCGGGAACGAGGCGATCAGGGCGACGCTGCCGGCGCCGATAACCAGCAGCAGTACGAGCGGGACCGGCGAGGAGAGAAGCGTGCGCACATCGCGCGCGGCACGGCCAGGCATGCTGGTCATGGGGAGCGTCGTCGCGCCGCCGGAAATGACGAACAGGCCGATGACGGCGACGTAGGTGATCGCGCAGAGTATGCAGAAGAGGCCGAGCACGACGTACGAGGCCCAGGCGAGATAGAGCGCGAACGCCAGGCCGATCGTCGACAGCATGAAGATGTAGCCTGCCGCGTTCTCCCGGGCGAATGACCGCGCGCTGCCGCCGATGCCCGCGAGCACCGAGGCGATGGCGAAGAAGATCACGCCCCCGATCGCGACCGGCACCCCCATGAAGCTGCCGTACTGGCTGACGTAGGCCTGCGTGCAGCTCACCTTCGCGTTCACGTCGCAGAAGCTGACGTATTGAGGGTCCGTCAGGAGCTTGTAGTGCACGTAGCTCGAGATAATGGACGCGCCCAGCCCCAGCAGGGCAAACGCGAGCAGCAGCGTTCGACTCTTGGAAGACATGTGGATTTTCTCGAAAGAAGAGCTCCAAGTTTACTTCACTTCCGCCCCATGACTGGGGGCGCCGGTCTCCGGCATATCCTTTGAAAACGTCACCGTATCGGCATACACGACCCGGTCGCTGTTCGTGCCGAACGAGCGGATCCCGGAGGTTCCCGGCACGCTTGGATCGGCCGTGACCAGGTAGGTCGATACCGGCGCCAGGCCGTTGCAGGTCTGTCGTGCCTCGACGACCGGGGTACCGCTCATGACGTATTGATAGCCGCTTTTGAGAAGGGGATCGGCCGTCATGTCCGCGCTGAGGAATGCCTGGCCGGTTGCAGGAGCCGGCACGCCGAGGCCGGCCAGCGTGGGTGAGTACCGCTGGTCCCCGCAGGTCTGTGAAAAGGCGAACTGCGCCTGGTTGATGGCAATCAGCCCGGCAACCACGGCTGCCTCCGATCCGGTCACCCTCGCGTGCCGATAGCCGGCCATGGCGATGGCGGCGAGCACGCCGACGATCGCGATCACGATGAGTAGCTCGACAAGGGTGAATCCCCGCGCGCCCGCGGCTGACGCCGATCGCTTCACCGGCCCCCCAATGGACATTCCCGAAATGTACCCGAGAAGATGCGGCGGACCCAAACAAAACGGGGTGCCCGCCGAAGCGGGCACCCCAATGGATCAGGAGAGAGAGAGAGAAGAAGAAGGCGATGGTGCCTACTGGATCGGCGACGTGGTGCCGGCCGTGGCGAACGGCTGCGCGGGCGCCGCACCGGCCGTGTTCTGCCACACCGACCCGCCGGCGTCAGTCGCGAAGCCGCGTCCGCCAGTGGTGCCGACCGTCACGGGAACCGCGGTCGCGAAGTAGGCCGTGTTACCCGCAACACCGTTGCAGTCGAGCGCGGCCAGGGCCGCGGAGCCGGCGCCGCCCGCCAGCGTGATGGTGTAGCCGCTCTTCACCGACGGATCAAGCGCGAGGTCGGTCGAGATGAACCCCTGGTTGCCACCGGGGCAGGCCGCCGCGAGGCGCACCAGTGATACCGCGTAACCACCCTGGGCGGCTCCCGCCGAATAGCTCGCTTCTGCACTGCCAACGGCGCGCATCGAACCGATCGCTGAGGCCTCGTTACCGGACATACGTGCACGCAGCAGGCCCGGGATGGCGATGGCCGCGATGATGCCGATGATCGCGACGACGATCAACAACTCGATAAGCGTGAAACCCTTCTGATTACGAACCTTCATTGCGTCTGCTCCTTGAAAAATCTGTGGCCGCGCTGTGAACTGGTGGAGGATCGGCCCGACACTCAGTTCGGCGGCCGACATCGGAGATTCAGCAATGGCAGTGCCACGGGCAAGAGGGGCTGTGTGGATGACCGTAACTGCTTCAATCACTATAGTTACGGGCGGCATTGGGAAGGCGTGAAGGCCGCCGACATTGACAATATTTGTCCGGCTGCCAGTTATTGTCAACCTCAGGGGTCGATTTTTTGCGCCCGGCTCACGCGTCCTTCACGTCATATTTCTTGAGCAAATACCGAAACTGCCGGAACGTCAGCCCCAGCCGCTCTGCGGCCCTCGTCTTGACTCCGTGGGTTTCCTTGAGCGCCTGGGTCAGGTACTCTTTCTCGACCCGCGCCACGTGCGCCTCGAGGTCGAACTCGCCGTCGGGCAGCAGGCCTGCGGGAATGGAAACGGCCGTAGCTACCGCTGGTGACTCCAGGAGCCCCTCGGGCAGGCTCTCGGGCAGGATCGTGGCCGTTTGTTCCAGCGCGACGGCGCGCTCAATGGCATTCTCGAGTTCCCGAACATTTCCCGGCCACCCGTATGCTTTGAGGCATCGCATCGCATCGCCTGATATACCGCCGATGTCTTTCCCCATCTGCACGGCGAACCTGGCCACGAAGTGCTCGGCGATAGCCGGAATGTCGTCGCGCCGCTCGCGTAACGAAGGCAGCCGCAGCGGGATCACGTTGATGCGGTAGAACAGATCCTCTCGGAACCGGCCCTCTGCCACCATCTTCGAGAGGTCCCGGTTGGTGGCGGCGATGATCCGGATGTCAGCCTCGACCTCGTCGGTCCCGCCCAGCCGCCGGAACCGGCGCTCCTGCAGGACCCGCAACAGTTTCACCTGGACCTGCGGGCTCATCTCCCCGATTTCGTCCAGGAAGATCGTCCCCTTCCCCGCGACCTCGATCAGTCCCTTCTTGTTCGTGTCGGCCCCGGTGAACGCGCCGCGGACATGGCCGAAGAGCTCCGAATCCAGCAGCGTTTCCGACAGCGCCCCGCAGTTCAGCGCCACGAACGGCCGGTCCTTCCGCTGCGAGTTGAAATGTATGGCTCGCGCGACGAGCTCTTTACCCGTCCCGGATTCGCCCGCGATCAGCACGGTGCTGCTCGTCGGCGCGATCATCTCGATCAGCTGGAAGATCGCGACCATGACGTCGCTCGCGCCGATGATGCTCGAGAACTGGTGGGTACTCTTGAGCGTGCGCTTCATCAGGACGTTTTCCTGCTGCAGCCGCTTCCGGGCCAGTTCCTTGCGGATGCGCAGCGTGAGCTCGTCCTTCAGCTTGTCGCCCTTCTCGACGTAGTCGGTGGCGCCCAGCCGCAACGCGTCGAGCACGATGTCCTTGGATCCGTAGGCCGTCATCATGATCACGCTCAAGCCGGGATCGATGCGCTTCGCCGCGGCCAGCAGTTCGATACCGGTCATCTGCGGCATGCGGATGTCGGTGACCACCACGTCCACCGGCCCCGATTCGAGCGCCGCGAGCGCACTCTTGCCGTCGGTCGCGACGAGGACCTCGTAGCCTTCCCGCTTGAGCGCCGCCGACAGCATCACCCGGATACCAGGCTCATCGTCCACGATCAGGATGCGGGCGAGGGCCGCCGGCTGCGCCGGGGGCTGGAGCGCCGTATCCCAGGCGCGGTCTGTCATCATGAAGCCTTCTCCGTCACTGCCGGTCTCCTCGCGGGTACCGCATGCACCGGCATGCGGACGATCACCGTCGTTCCCTCGCCGCTCTTCGACGTCACCTGAATCTCCCCGCCGTAGTCGGCGACGATGCGCTGCACGATCGACAGCCCGAGGCCGGTTCCACGCGCGAACCCTGACCGGAACGGCTGGAAGATCCCGTCGAGCTCTTCGGGCTCGATGCCGGTCCCTTCGTCACGCACCTGCATGATGACGACGCCGGCCGCCTCCGCGGTGCCGCTTTCGGCGCGAGTCTCGAGGGTCAGCCGTCCACCGAGCGGCATGGCGCGCAGTCCGTTGGTCGCCAGGTTCCAGACGATCTGGCGCAACTGCCCTTCGTCGGCCTGCAACCATACCTCCGGCGCCGGGACGCTGACGGCAATGCTGTGAGCGCCGCTCACCTGCGGGTTGTTCTCGAGCAGCGTGGCCGTGTCGGTGATCACGCGACGGACATCGACCCGGGCCATGTCATGTCGCTGCGGCCGCGCGTACGCGAGAAAGCTCCGGATCGTCTCGTTCAGGCGCTCCGACTCACGAATCACGATGTCCATCAACTGCGACTGCTCCGTCGTCAGCGGCAGTTCCTGCCGGAGAATCTGGATCGAGCCCGCCATCGACGCCAACGGATTCCGGATCTCGTGCGCGATGCCCGCCGCCATCTCGCCGACGGCGGCGAGTCGCTGCTGGACCCGAGCCTCGCGGTCTAGGCGACGCGCTTCGGTCACGTCCTGAAAAGTGAGCAGGAACCCGGTCTCGCCGCGCGGCGTGAAGAGCAATGCCGTGCTGAGCCCGAGCTCGATCTTCCGACCGTCCTTGCGTTTGAACGCGAGGTCCATGCGCGGGAGACGGGGGCGCTCCGGATGGGCGCCGAAGAGCGCCCGGAACTCCGGCGGCAGCGACAGGACCTCGACGGCATCCGCACCGACGGCGTCCGAGGCGGAGATTCCCGTGAGCGCCGAGGCCGCGCGGTTGAACGTCAGGATCCGGCCTTCGATATCCGTCGACGCCAGACCGCTCGTCAGGCTGTCGATGATATGCCGGCTGAACGCCTGCAGATCCTCGATCTGGTCCGACGCCTGCTGAAGCTGGATGTCAGCCCGGCGCAGGCCTTCGGCCAGGTAACCGGTCAGCGCCGCAATCGCGCCAAACCCGAACAGATTGAGGGTGACCGTGAAGATCGCCAGCTTGAGAGCGGGCAACGGCTGACCGATCGTGGGATCGAATCCCAGCAACCCGAAATACTGGGCCGCCACGATACCGACGTAGAGCGCACAGCTAAGGGTTCCCACCATCACACCGCCCCGCCGCGACTCGATCGTCGTAGCCGCGATGATCGGCAACGTGAAGAGCGATGAGAAGTAGCTGTTGATGCCGCCGGTCAGGTAGACGATCGCCGATACGATGACGGCGTCCACGGCGAGCTGAAGATCGACCAGCCAGCGGTGGCGTTCGGCATGGCGCAACAAGAGCACATACGCCACCGTCAACGCGTAGGTGATACCCAGGACCGCGAAGAACGCCGCGGGATCAATCGGCAGCGTTTCGGGCGAGGTGCTCCTGATGAGCGTCGCCGAACCAAGCAGCAGCGTCACCACTGCCGCGCGCGCGGCGATCAGCCACAGGAGCTTGCGCCGCAGGATGGACATAATGACCCTAAGTCAACTTGCTGATCAGATCGAAGATCGGCAGATACATCGCGATGACAATGCCGCCGACGATCACGCCGAGGAACGCGATCATAACCGGCTCCATCAGCGTGAGCAGCCCGGCGACGGCGGTATCGACCTCCTCCTCGTAGAAGTCCGCGATCTTCGACAGCATCTCGTCGAGCGCGCCGGTCGTCTCGCCGACGTTGATCATCTGGACCACCATCGAGGGAAACACGTTGGTCTCGCGCAGCGGTCCGGAAATCGTTTCGCCCCGTTCGATACTCGCACGCGTGACCTGGATCGCGTCCTCGATGATGGCGTTGCCCGCCGTCCTGGCCGTGATGTCGAGGCCGTCGAGGATCGGCACACCCGAGGTCATCAGCGTCGACAATGTGCGGCAGAATCGCGCCACCGCGACCTTGCGAAGAATGCTCCCCAGGATCGGCGTCTTGAGCAGCAGGCCGTCGAGCACCCGGCGGCCGCGCTCGGTATCGTAGTAGCTCTTGATGCCCCAGCCCATCAGGCCCAGCGCGATGATCCCGATCCAGCCGTATGCCACCAACCCGTCGCTCAGGGCGATCACCACGCGGGTCGGCATCGGCAGCTGCGCGCCCAGGCCGGCGAACAGCTGCGCGAAGGTCGGAATGACCTTCCAGAGAATCGCGCCGACGACGACGGCGGCAATCACGATGACGGCGACCGGGTAGATCATCGCCGACTTCACTTCCCCCTTCAGCTTCACGGCCTTTTCGATGTAGACCGCGAGCCGTTTCAGGATCGTGTCGAGGATGCCCCCGGCTTCGCCGGCCGCGATCATGTTCGAGTACAGCGAGTCGAACGTTTTCGTATGCTTCTTCATCGCGTCGGCCAGCGCGGCGCCGGCTTCGACGTCTTCACGCACCTTCAGGATGACGGCCGAGAATCCCTTGTGCGGCTCCTGCTTGCCGAGGATCTCCAGGCACTGCACCAGCGGAAGGCCGGCATCGATCATGACGGAAAACTGGCGGGTGAAAATCGCCAGGTTCTTCGAGGGCACTCTGACGCCACCCTTGCCCGCCTTTTTCGCCGCAGCGGCGGCTTTGGCTTTTGCCTGGTCGATTCGCGTGACCATGATCTGCTCGCGCCGGAGCGCGGAGACCGCGGCGTCCATTGTGTCGGCCACGCGCTCGCCGCTGACGTTCTGGCCTCCGCGTGTGCGCCCCGAATATGCGAATGTCGGCATGACTGTGCGTCCGTCCTATCGAACCGCCGGCCGCGGCATTGCGGGCCGATTGAGGCCTGCCCCAGGTACCACACCGGCCCCGCGGGAGATCATCTGCTCGAGCTCGTCCTTCATCGACGACGTGTTGAGTGCGGCTTCCAGGGTGACGATCCGACGCTGATACAGCGTCGCGAGCGACTGATTCATCGTCTGCATCCCGAACTTTTCCTGCCCGGTCTGCATCGTCGAGTAGATCTGATGGACCTTGTCATCGCGGATCAGGTTCCGGATCGCCGGGGTCGGGACCATGATCTCGAGCGCCATCGCGCGCCCGGTACCGTCGGCCTTCGGCAGCAGCGACTGGCAGACGATCCCCTCGAGGACGAGCGACAGCTGGGTCCGGATCTGCCCCTGCTGGTGCGAGGGGAAGACGTCGATGATGCGGTTGATCGTCTGGGCGGCTGAATTCGTGTGCAGCGTCGCGAACGTGAGGTGCCCGGTCTCGGCGATTCGCAGGGCCGACTCGATCGTCTCGAGATCGCGCAGCTCACCGATCAGGACAATGTCGGGATCCTCGCGGAGCGCGGCGCGCAAGGCCGCCGCGAACCCGTGCGTGTCGCTATGGACCTCGCGCTGATTCACCAGGCAGCCCTTGTGCTGGTGGATGTACTCGATCGGATCTTCGATCGTCAGGATGTGCTCGCGGCGCTCGGTGTTGATCTTGTCGATCATCGCGGCCAGCGTCGTCGACTTGCCGCTGCCAGTCGGTCCGGTGACGAGTACGAGGCCACGCGGGCGATCGGCGAGCGTGGCGAGCACCGGCGGCAGATGAAGCTCCGCGAAACTGCGGATGGTTTCGGGAATCAGGCGATAGACGGCCGCGACCGCGCCGCGCTGATTGAACACGTTGCACCGGAAGCGGGCAAGGCCACGGATCCCGAACGAGAAATCCAGCTCCAGGGTCTCTTCGAACCGCTTCTTCTGCGCGTCGGTGAGAACGCTGTAGGCGAGTGCCTTGGTCTCGGCGGGGCCGAGCACCGCGAGGTCCAGTGTCTGCAGCTTGCCGTGCACGCGCACCTGCGGCGGGGTGTTGGTCGTTACGTGCAGGTCGGAGCCCTTCAGGCTCACGAGCGCATTCAGCAGGTCAGGTAATGAGGCCATCTGTTTTGCAAGCTCTCAGCTATCAGCTCTCAGGTTCTCAGCTCTCAGGTTCTCAGCTCTCAGCTGATGGCTGATGGCTGACAGCTATTTCACCGTCTCGCGGGCGACTTCTTCGATCGTGGTGACACCTTCCATCACCTTGTGCAGGCCACTGCGGCGCAGCGTGATCATCCCCTCGTCGACGGCCTTGCGTCGCAGCTCGAGGCCGGATGCGCCAACCAGGATCAGCTCACGTAACTCCTCGCTGATCTCCATGACTTCGTAGAGCCCGACGCGGCCCTTGTAGCCGGTGCTGTTGCATTTCTCGCAGCCGGCGCCCTTTTTCGGCACGACCTTCTGGGCTTCATCGGCGGTGAAGCCGGCTTCGACCAGGGCCTGCGGCGCATGCGGGTGTTCGGTGGCGCAGTGCGAACAGATCCGCCGCACCAGCCGCTGCGCACAGATCAGGTTGACGGAACTGGCGACCAGGAACGGTTCGATCCCCATGTTCATCAGCCGGTTGATCGTGCTCGGCGCATCGTTGGTGTGCAGCGTGGACAGCACGAGGTGCCCGGTGAGCGCGGCTTTGACGGCGATTTCCGCGGTCTCGAAGTCGCGGATTTCGCCGACCAGAATGATGTTCGGGTCCTGGCGAAGAAAGGAGCGGAGCGCGGCGGCGAAGTTCAGCCCGATGTTCTCGCGCACCTGCACCTGGTTGACGCCGACCAGATTGAACTCGACCGGGTCTTCCGCGGTCATGATGTTCGTTTCAGACGTGTTGATCTTGGCGATCGACGAATACAGCGTGTTCGTCTTGCCGCTGCCGGTCGGTCCGGTGACCAGGACCATGCCCCACGGCTTGGCGATGGCGAGCTCCAGCTTGCGAAGGGAATGCGCTTCGAAGCCGAGCTTGGTCATGTCGAGCATCAGCTTGTCTTTGTCGAGCAGCCGGAGAACGATCTTTTCTCCGAAGAGGGTCGGCAGGCAGGAGGCGCGGAAGTCGATTTCCTTGTTCTTGCCGTTGTCCGAGAACCGGATCTTGATCCGGCCGTCCTGCGGCAGGCGCTTCTCGGCGATGTCCAGCTTCGCCATGATCTTGAGACGCGACGTGATCGCATCGCGAAACTTCATCGGCGGCGCCATCACGTTGTAGAGGATCCCGTCGATCCGGAACCGCACGCGGAACTCTTTTTCGTACGGCTCGATGTGGATGTCGCTCGCGCCCTTCTGAATCGCCGACATGAGCATGAGATTGACCAGGCGGATGACCGGCGCCTCGCCACTCTGCCGCTCGAGCGACGCCACGTCGATCTGCTCCAGGTCGGCGAGGACCTCGACGTCGTCGTCGATGATGGAGGAGGACTCTTCGAGCGCCTTGGTGACCATTTCGAGCGATGACGCGCTCGACATGTCGCCGCCGGCGACCGCCGCTTCGCGCGGGCTCCGGAGGACCGGGGCGCTGTAATAGCGCTGGATCGCGTCGAGCACCGTGGTTTCGGACGCGACCACCGGCTCCACGTTGTAGCCCGTCATGAACTTGATGTCGTCCATGGCGAACACGTTGGTCGGGTCCGTCATCGCGATCGTCAGCGTCGCGCCCGATCGGCTGAGAGGAACGATCTGATACTTGTGAGCGGTTTCCGAGGGGATCAGTTTGAGGATCCCGGCATCGATCTCGAACTGCGCCAGGTTGATCGAGGGAACGCCGTACTGCTTGCTGAGCAGCGCAGTGATCTCGTCATCCTTCACGAACCCGAGCTTCACCAGGTTCATCCCGAGCTTGCCACCGCTCGTTTTCTGATAGCTCAGCGCCTCCTGCAGCTGGGCAGGCGTGATGCGCTTTTCTTTGAGCAGAAGCTCGCCTATGCGGACGGCCATTGTTCAGATTCTGACGGACTGCGCCACGGAGGCGCGGGAAGCGCTCGAGGGAGAAGAACCTGCTGGGGGGAGCGAGGATTGTACCTCGCTGACGAAATTTGTCAAGTTCGTTCGACCCTAATACACGAATCTGGCTGCCAGACCCCATTGGTGTCCCGCGCGATCGTTCCCGCCGGTGACGTGGCCGTCAACGTAGACCGACGCTTTCACCGCGTAGCTGGCGCCAAGGCTGTAGGCTTGGCGGGCTGACCCCGGGATTTGCGCGTCGTCCGCCGTGTTGATGCTCACGCCCGTGCGCACCGACGCTCTCGTGCCGAGCCGTCCCTCGACACCCGCGGCAATGTCGCGCCGCTCACCAAAAACATCCCGGGTTCGCAGCAAATCGAAATCAGCCGCCGCCATCCAGTTCGGGGTGACCGCGTATGACAGACCAGCCCGCGCCTGACGCTCCAGCGGCAGCTCGCCGTCGGTGCCGGCGGCCTCGAACCTGGGCTCCCGGACGTTCCGAACCGTCAGACCGACTTTCAGCGGCCCACCGGCCGCCATCAGCCCGATGTCCAGGTCGAACGTATTACGCGCCCGGCCGAGCAGTTCGCTCGTATCCGTCCGGAGCGCCTCCCGGGCATCGGCGGCCAGGACACCGCGCGACGCCGCGATTCCGCGCACAACCTTCAGCGTGGTCCCCAGGGACACCCCAGAGAAGAGCGACTGGACCAGGGTGATGCCGGCGTGATGAGTGATCAGGGTGTCGAGTCGAAGCTCGTCCACTGCTGAGAGGTTTCGGGTCGAACCGGCGGATTCTGCAGACAGCAGGAGGCTCCCGGGGCTGACCGTTGCAGCCTGCAGGCGGTAATACCCAAGCCCCAGAGCGGGCATGGAGAGTCCCAGGAAATATGACGAACCGTCGCTGCCCCGGGTGGAGGCGTCGGGCGCGACCTTGCCGGTGCCACCATCCAGCACGAGGCTGAAGTAGGAGCCCGCCGCCACACCGCCAGGATTCCAGTAGATGGCTGTCGCATCGTCCGCCACGCCGACGAAGGCGCCTCCCATGCCCGCCGCGCGGGTACCGACGACCGGAAACGCCTGCGCGACAGCCGCCGCCGGAAAGTGGAACAGGAGCGCGGCGGTGGCCGCGAGAACCCTTGATAGATTGCGCATGCTCGTCAGCTTAGCTGGAAACATCAGCCCTGAAATCGACGTAATTGGAAGGTGCGGTACAATAGTTCGTCCCACAGGTGGCACCCGCCTGTCGGCGGGCACCTCCTCACACACTCAATATGGCTGCAGCCACGACACCGACCGGGCAATCGCCCGCCTCGATGAACGTCTTCGCACGTTTCATCGGCATCATCACGGCGCCCCGGGCCACCTTTGCCAATGTAGTCGCGCACCCGAAGTGGCTGGGGATGTACCTGCTCACCACTACGATCATTGCCTTCGGCGCGGCCCTGCCGATGACGACGGATGCGGGTAAGCAGGCCGCGCTCGATCAGCAGGTCTCGAGCATGGAGTCGCTCGGGATGCAGGTGCCCGACGAGCAGTACGAGCAGATGCGGAAGCAGAACGAGTACGCGCCGTATATCACCGGCGGGAGCGTCATTGTCTTCAGCATCGTCGTGTCGCTGCTGTTCGCGGCAATCCTCTGGGCAATCTTCAACGCCGCGATGGGCGGCGATGCCTCCTACAAGACGATTCTGGCGGTCCTGATCCATGCGGGGGTGATTTCGGCCCTCGGACAGCTGTTCACCGGGCCGATCAACTATTTCCGCGGCGCGGTCACCAGCGCCACGAGCCTTGGCGCCCTGCTTCCGATGCTCGACGATCAGTCCTTCGTCGGCAAACTGGCCGGGATGCTCGACATTTTCATCGTCTGGTGGTTGATCGTGCTCGCGATGGGGCTCGCGGTCCTCTATCGGCGCAAAACCCAGCCCATCGCGATCACGCTTTTCGCCGTCTATCTCGTCATCGTCCTCGCGATCGCGGCGTTCATGGCCAAGTAGCCTCAATGACCCGAAAAAAGAAAATCCTGATCGGCGTCGCCGTCGTCGTGGTCCTCGGCGCGATCGCGTTCGCCAACTTCAAGTTCAAGAAAGTCGACGGCGTCGAGGTCAACACCGAGGCGATTCAGAAGCGCGATCTGGAATCGATCGTTTCCGCGTCGGGCAAGATCCAGCCAAAGACGCTGGTCAATATCAGCGCGGACACGATGGGCCGGGTGACGCACCTGGCCGTCGACGAGGGACAACGAGTCACGCGCGGACAGTTTCTGCTCGAGATCGACCCGCGCAACTTGAGGACGAGGGTGCAGAGCGGCGAGGCCTCCCTCCAGGCGTCCGCCTCGCAGGCCGAGCAGTTGAAGCTGGCGCTCGAGAATTCGCGGCTGTCACTCAAGCTGGCGCAGGACAATTTCAATCGGCAGCAGGAGCTCTGGAAGGGCGGCCTCACCACTCGTGAAGCACTGGAGCGGTCCGAGAACGAGCTGAAGGCGCAGCAGGCCAGCCTTCGCGCGCAGGAGCAAAACGTCAAGACGCAGCAGCTGCGGATCACCCAGGAGCGCGCCTCGCTGTCGAGCGCCCAGTACGATCTCAGCCGCGTCCGGATCGAATCCCCGATCAACGGCATCGTCACCCGGCGCAACATCGAAGAGGGTGAGACCGCCGTCACGGGCACGATGAACAACGCCGGCACGGTGCTGCTGACGATCGCCGACATGTCGGTCATCGAGGCGGAAGTGGAAGTCGACGAAACCGACATTCCGACCGTCACGCTCGGACAGCCGGCGAAAGTGACGATCGACGCGATGCCCGGGAAGACCTTCACCGCCAAGGTGACCGAGATCGGAAACAGCCCGATCCAGGCGGCGGGGCAGGCGGCGTCGGCGCAGGCCACGAACTTCAAGGTGGTGCTGACGCTCGACGGCGAGATCCCCGAGGTACGGCCCGGCTTCACGTGCACGGCCGAGATCACGACCGCCACGCGCAAGGCCACGATGGCGGTGCCGATTCAGGCGACCACGGTGCGCGAGCAGGTGATCGACGACAAGGGGGCGATCGTTCGCGAGCCTGTCACTCCGGGCCGGGGACGACGCCCGACCACCACCACCACCGGCGAGCTCAAGCCGGGCCAGTCACGGAAGGAGCTCGAAGGCGTCTTCGTCGTGCGAGACGGCAAGGTGCAGTTCGAAGCGGTGAAGACCGGCATCGCTGGTGAGAAGTATTTCGAGATCCTGGGGGGCCTCAAAGAAGGCGACCAGGTCGTGGTGGGGCCGTTCAGCTCCGTGCGTGAACTACGCGACGGCGCTGCGGTCAAGACTACGGTGGCGCCGCGATCGGGGTCAGGTCCGAAAACCTGACGCGGGTCCGGGCCGCCCCGTGAGGATGCTGACCCGAGATCAAGACGGTGCGGGGACAGGCACCTTTCGTTAGGGTGCCTGTCCCCGGTCCTTATTCTATGAACCAGTTCCTGGAATCGGCCGGCATCGCGCTCCAAGCGATCTGGGCAAACAAGCTCCGCTCCTTCCTGACGGTGCTCGGGAACATCGTCGCGGTGACGTCGATCATCGCGGTGGTGTCACTGATCCAGGGAATGAACGCGTATGTCACCGACGCGATCGTGACCGACGTCGGCGCCGACAATTTCACGATCCAGCGCAATCCGGTCGTCCGCACCCAGGCCGACGAGGAACGCGCGCGCAGCAATCCCAGCATCAAGATGGCGGATGCAGACGCCGTCCGCAAGTTCGGCGACAACATCATGGCCGTGGCGGTGCAGGGGAACAGCGGCACGAAGATCAACTACCGCGGCCAGACCCTCAACGCCGTCCGGATCCAGGGTGTCTCACGCGAGTACATCCACTTCTCGACCTTCGACGCGGAACGCGGACGCCCGATCAGCCCCACCGAAATCGACCGCGAACGCCCGGTGGCCATCCTCGGGTATGAGACCGCGGAACAGCTGTTCGGACCGGCCGACCCGATCGACAAGCAGATCCGCATCGGCAACAACCAGTTCCGCGTGGTCGGCGTCAGCGAGAAGAAGGGATCGGTGTTCGGGCAGTCGCAGGACGAGTTTGCCGTGGTGCCGCTCGGCATGTTCCAGAAGATGTTCGGCTCCCGCATGAGCCTGCAGATCCTGGTCAAGCCGCGGAGCCCCGACGTGGTCAAGGCGGCGATGGACGAAGCGACGGTCGCGATGCGCATCGAGCGCCGGCTTCGGCCCAACGAGCCTGACAATTTCGGCATGTTCTCGTCCGATTCGCTGCTGGCCCTCTATCACACCGCAACCAACGGCATCTTCGCCGTCCTCGTCGGGGTCGTCGCCCTGTCACTCGTCGTCGGCGGCATCGTCATCATGAACATCATGCTCATGGTGGTCAGCGAACGGACGCGCGAGATCGGTCTCCGCAAGGCGCTCGGCGCGCGCCGGCGCGACATCATCTGGCAGATCCTGACCGAGTCGGTGACCCTCTCGACCTTCGGCGGCATGGTCGGCGTCGGGCTCGGGTTCCTGCTCGCGCTCGCGATCAGCAGCGCGACGCCGTTGCCGGCGGCGGTGCAGTTCTGGTCGGTGCTGATGGGCATCGGCATCACCGCCATGGTCGGCCTCTTCTTCGGGATGTACCCGGCGATGCGCGCGGCGCGGCTGGACCCGATCGAAGCGCTGAGGCGCGAGTAACGCGTCGTCGAAGGACACCACAGATGGCGATCATGCGCGCTGGACTGCTCGGAGAAATCGTCGGGATGTCGATCGATACCCTCCGGACGAACAAGATGCGTTCGGCCCTGACGGTGCTCGGTGTGGTCATCGGCATCACGTCGATCGTCGGGATGACGTCGCTGATCCGGGGCTTCGACGAGACGCTCCGAGACTCGATTCGCGAGCTCGGTCCGAACACGATCTACGTCCAGAAGATGGGCGCGCTCAGCTTCACCGCCGGCAAGACATTCCAGGAGTTGATCAAGCGACCGAATCTCGTGCCCGCCGACGCGCGGGCCATCGCGGAGCTCCCGTCGGTGGCCCTGGTCGACATGTGGCTCGGGGCGATGGGCGGATCCGGCGGCCGCGTCTACTACGGGAACCAGCGCACCAAGAACATCAGCGTGATGGGCGTGACCGAGAATTTCGCGGCGGTCAGCTTCGTCCAGCTCCAGCACGGACGGTTCATCGTGCCCGCGGAAGTGCAGAACCGCCGCCAGGTCGTCGTCCTCGGCCAGACCCCGTATGAGTCGCTGTTCCGGAACGTCGATCCGGTCGGTAAGAAGGTGCGGGTCGGCACCCGGGAGTTCACGGTCATCGGCGTACTCGGTAAACGGCCGAACATGGGTGGACTGGCCAGCGGCGCCGACGACTTCGTCGTCATCCCCTACACCACGCACGAGAAGTTCTACGGGCGAGTGGGCATCCGCAACCGCACGGCGATGATTGCCGTCGTGCCGCGCGAAGAGCTCGGACGAGAGGTCGCGATGCGCGAGGTCGAAGACTTGATGCGGATCAGGCACAACGTCCGCCTCGATGAGCCGAACGACTTCGACCTGCTCACCCAGGACGCGATGATGAAGGTGTGGGACCAGTTCAGTCAGGCCACCTTCCTCGCCCTCGTAGTCATCTCGTCGATCGCCTTGATGGTGGGGGGCATCGGGGTGATGGCGATCATGATGATCTCGGTGACCGAGCGCACCCGGGAGATCGGCGTCCGCAAGGCCCTCGGCGCGAGACGCCGCGAGATCCTCTGGCAATTCCTCATCGAAGCGGCGTTCCTCACCTCCCTCGGCGGCATGCTGGGCATCCTGCTGGGCAGCGGGATCGGGCTGCTCGTCCACTGGATCTCGGGGTTCCCGATCTCCCTCCCCTGGTGGTCGTTCGCCATCGGAATCGGCTTTTCCGCCAGCGTCGGCATCTTCTTCGGCCTCTTCCCCGCCATCAAGGCTTCGCGCCTCGATCCGATCGAAGCGCTGCGATACGAATAGCTTCCAGCTCTCAGCGTTCAGCTTTCAGCTCAGAACTGAGTCGACGGCTCGTGCTCAATGATGGCCGCCGATTTGTGCTCCGTCCTTGTATCAAGTCAAGGAGGAAGCAGTGCAGGACTTCAGGAAGCTGGTTGTGTGGCGGAAAGCGCACGCACCCACGCTCGAAGTGTTTGCACTTTCTGCGGCGTTCGCCAAGCCGCCGTATTTTGGCCGCCTGAATCAGATTCTGAGGGCCGCGGTGTCGGTCCCGGCCATCCTGGCAGAAGGGGCTGGTAGAAACGGCGACCGGGAGTTCCGCAGGTTCGTGCGCATCGCGCTGGGGTCCGCAAGCGAACTTGAGTATCATTTGCTTCTGGCCCGGGATCTGGGGCTCATTCCGGGCGCAACCCACGACCGCGTGTCTTCGGCGGCCGGAGAGGTCAAGCGCATGTTGAGTGGCCTAGCAGCCACGCTCAGCAAGGAGCCCGATGCTGATAGCTGACAGCTGAAAGCTGATAGCTGCCTCCGGAGGTCCCTGCCATGAAGGTCTACGACGCGCAAAGCATCAGAAATGTCGCTTTGGTCGGTCACAGCGGCGCCGGGAAGACGCAGCTGGTTTCCGCGCTGCTCTTCGACGCCGGCGCAGTCAACCGCTTCGGTCGGGTGGACGACGGAACGACCGTCACAGACTACGACGAAGAAGAGATCGCCCGGAAGCACACCCTGTCCTGCAGCCTCGCCTGTGCGGAGTGGAACAGGCACAAGATCAATTTTATCGACACACCCGGTATGGGCAACTTCCTGAGCGATTCGCGCGCGGCGCTCCGCGTGGTCGACGCCGCGGTGGTGGTGGTCGACGGCGTGGCCGGGGTCGAGGTCTCCACGGAGAAAATGTGGACGGCGGCCGACGAGCTCGAGCTCCCGCGGCTGATCGTCCTGAACCGGCTCGACCGCGAGCGCGCGAGCCTCGAGCGGTCGCTGGAGTCGCTGCGAACGGCGTTCGGACGCGCGGTTATTCCCATCCAGCTGCCGCTCGGTGAAGAGAGAGACTTCAAGGGAATCGTGGATCTCGTGGCAATGAAGGGCTGGACCTTTTCAGGAGAGGCCGGCAAGCCGGCTGAAGCGGAGGTGCCGGCCAGCCTCCAGGAACAGGCTCGGACCGCGCGAGAAGCGCTGATCGAAATGGTCGCCGAGGCTGACGATTCGTTGATGGAGAAATTTTTCGACGCGGGCACGCTGACACATGAAGAGCTGGTGTCGGGTCTCAGCCGCGGCATTATGGCCGGCCGGATCTTTCCCCTCCTCTGCGCCTCCGCCACGATCAACGTCGGGATGCAGCCCCTGCTGGATGCGATCGTCAGCTACGTGCCCTCCCCCGCCAGTCACGGCGTTATGATGAACGACGGCTCGCGGCTTCCAGCCTCCGACGGCGCTCATCCGACGGCGTTCGTGTGGAAAACAGTGGCGGACCCGTTCGCTGGACGCATCACCATGTTCCGCGTGCTGACCGGAACGCTCAAAGCCGATTCGACCTTGCAGAACGCGATGCGGGAGGCACCCGAGCGCCTCGGTCACCTCGTGCTGCTGCAAGGAAAGACACAGACGAATGTGCCGGAGGTCAAGGCCGGGGACATCGGGGCGGTGGCGAAGCTCAAGGAAACGCTGACGGGTGACGTGCTCGCCGACAAGGGAACCTCGGCCGGCGTCGCCCCGATCAAGTTTCCGGAGCCGGTCATCTCGTACGCGATCGAGCCGAAGAGCCGCGGCGACGAGGAGAAAATCAGCACCTCGATGCACCGGCTGCAGGAGGAGGATCCGTCGATCGCGTATCGCCGCGATCCGCAGACCAAGGAACTGCTGATCGCCGGCCAGGGACAACTGCACATCGAAGTCACCGTCGCGAAACTGAAGCGCCGCTTCGGCGTCGAGGTGCTGCTCAAGCCACCGCGGATCCCGTACCGCGAAACGATCACGGCGGCCGTCGAGGCACACGGCCGTCATAAGAAGCAGACGGGCGGACACGGGCAGTTCGGTGACTGCAAGGTGAAGTTCGAGCCGCTCCCGCGCGGCAGCGAATTCCAGTTCGTCGACGACATCTTCGGCGGATCGATCCCGCGCCAGTTCGTGCCCGCGATCGAGAAAGGCCTGCAGGAGGCGCGCCTCCGGGGCTTCCTCGCGGGTTACCCGATGGTCGACTTTCGCGCGACCGTCTTCGACGGCTCCTATCACGCCGTCGACTCGAGCGAGATGTCGTTCAAGATGGCTGCGTCGCTCGCCTTCAAGGACGGTATGTCACGCGCACGCCCGACACTGCTCGAGCCGGTCATGGATGTCGAAGTCTACGCGCCCAGCGATTTCGCCGGCGACCTCATGGGGGATCTGAACAGCCGCCGCGGGCGGATCGGCGGCATGGATACCCGCGGCGCCTCGACGGTTATCCGCGCAAAGGTGCCCATGCAGGAGATGCTGACGTATGAGCAGCACCTGACGTCCGCGACGGGCGGCCGCGGTTCCTACCACATGGAATTTTCCCACTACGAAGAGGTGCCGCAGCATCTTCACGGAAAGATCATCGCGGCCTCCAAGGCGGAGCGCGGTCACGAGGCGGTGGAAGAGGCTTAGGGGCCGATGGCAATGCTGAATGCTGAATTTCGAATGCTGACGTAAGGAGGGCATTGCGGAAGGATGCATGTGTCCCGCAGGGCGAGCGCACGAACAGAGGGCCGGGTTGCGCTGAGCAGCCCGGCCCTCCTAATTGCGGTCGAAGTCTAGAGCCTTCTGAGTGGCTCCGTTACTTCAACATTCAGAATTCAGTCTTCAGCCTTGCGTGAATCGCCTAAGCCCCTCCGGCTTTGCGAGGCGCGCGAGGCGCCGAAGCCTTGCCCTTGGTCGTGGCGCGGCCGCCCTTGTCGCTCTTCAGCTGCCGTTTCGGCTTCGCCTTGTTTTCGGCGCCCTCGCCACCGTCGTCCGCCGGCTCCGCCTTCTTCCCGCGCAGGCGTTCCGCGGCGGCCTTGAGGCGGCCGGCAACGGTCTTCTTCC
>JACDBQ010000521.1 GCA_013694845.1 Acidobacteriota bacterium | reverse complement strand
CGCCGGAGCGGCGCCGCTGGCGACGGTGCGCAGGACCTCGTTCATCTCGCGTTCCCCGTCGGGTCCGCCGAGCTGAATTCGTGCGCACGCACCGGAGGCGACTACCAGAAGTGCCATGACCGCGACGCTGAGCTTTGTCCTCACGCGCAGCATCTGAGCAAAGCGAATGCCGTCCAGCCGAGCCGTGGAAGTGGCTGCTTTACTTACGATTAGGACCGTACCAACCATGACCGACCGAGCGTGAGCGTGGCGACCTACCAAAAGAAGAGGGCAGGAGACGCTAGTGTGAAGGCAGCTGTCGAGATTGCGGACGGCAATCTCGAGGCGGCCGCACTGCTCTATGACATGGCAGCCCTGCAGCCAACCGAGCGGAGCCGCTTCGGTTACAAGCGGGCGGCGAAGGCCATTGTGGGTCTCGCGGTCCCGGTGGCTGATCTGGTTGCCGCCGGCTCCCTTCGCGACGTTCCATACGTCGGACCCTCCAGCGCGAAAATCATCACCGAGTTCGTGGCTACGGGTGCATCCGCAACCGTGGAGGCGGCGGTGGCGAAGAGCGGCAAGCGCGGGGACGTCGACTCCAGACAGGGGCTGCGCGATGGTTACCTCAGTCACGCCATCCTGGCGCAGGCACTGGCCACCCCGGCGGAGCCGGGAGTCGTCTCGAAGGCCGACTATCGGGGCGACTTCCAGATGCACTCGACCTGGAGTGACGGCACCGAGACTATCGCCCGCATGGTGGATGGCGCGATCGGTCTCGGACACGCGTGCCTGGGAATCACGGATCACTCCTACGGGCTCCCGATCGCGCGGGGCATGTCGATGGAACAGGCGGCCCGGCAGTGGGCCGAGATCGACAGGTTGAATACGCAGCTCCACCCGCGGTTCCGCGTCTTCAAGGGGATCGAAGCGAACATCCTGGTTGACGGCGATCTCGACGTTCGCCCCGAGGAGCGCGTCCTCTTCGACTTCGTCGTCGCGTCACCGCACTCACTGCTACGGCGCAGCGAAGACCAGACCAGGCGGATGATCAACGCCGTGGCTGGGCCAGGGGTTGCGATCCTGGGGCACCCGCGAGGGCGCATGTTCAACACCCGTCCCGGAATTTCGGCGGACTGGGATTCGGTCTTCGCGGAGGCCGCCCGGCGCGGCGTCGCAATCGAGCTCGACGGGAATTGGCACCGCCAGGACATCGATTACCTGCTGGCGACGCGCGCGTTGGCGGCGGGCTGTCTTTTCGCGCTCGACAGCGATGCCCACGCGATCGAAGAGCTGCGGTTCAGCGACTATGCCATCGCCCACGCACGGCTGGCGGGCATTCCCGCCGAGCGGGTCGTCAACTGCTGGAGCGACGACCGCCTGCAGGACTGGATGCGCGAGCGGCGCGGACAGCCTGAAAGTAGCGCGAAACGGGCGGGTGCCCGACGTGTCTCGCCATCTCCGCCGAAGCCTCGACGACGCGCTCGAGCGTGACGCCGGTGGTGATGCCCAGGCCGTCCAGCATGTAGATCAGGTCCTCGGTGGCGAGGTTCCCGGTCGCCCCGGGCGCGTACGGGCAGCCTCCGAGTCCGCCAGCCGAGGCATCGAAAGTTGCGACGCCGAGGTCGAGTGCCGCGAGCACGTTCGCCAGCGCCGTGCCGCGGGTGTCGTGAAAGTGGAGCGCAATCTTCTCGATCGGGATCCGCTCGCTGACCGCACCCACCACGCCAGGCACCTGTCCGGGATGCGCGATGCCGATGGTGTCGCTCACCGCCACTTCGAAGGCGCCCATATCGATCAGCGCGCCGGCGACGGACGCGACCCGCTGGGGATCCACCGCCCCTTCGAACGGACAGCCGAAGGCCGTCGACACGTATCCGCGCACCCGGATGCCCAGCCCCTGCGCGCGTTCACACACGGCCCGGTAGGTATCCAGCGACTCGTCGATCGACTGGTTGATGTTCCTTCGGCTGAACGTTTCGGATGACGCGGCGAAGATCGCGACCTCTGTTGCGCCGGCCGCATGGGCACGGTCGAGACCGGCGAGATTCGGCACGAGGGCGGAATACCGAGTGTCCGGATGCCGGGCAATCCCGGCGAAGACGTCGGCTGCGTCAGCCATCTGCGGGACCCATTTCGGGCTGACGAACGCGGACACCTCGACCACGGGGAGACCGGCAGCGCTCAACCCGTCCACGAACGCGATCTTCGCCGGGGTCGCGACACTGGCGGACTCGTTCTGCAACCCGTCACGGGGACCGACTTCGACAACCGTCACCCGGCGCGGCGCGGCGCTCATTCGAGCTCCACGAGGACGACGCCCGGTTGCACCAGCTGCCCTTCGGTGCAGGAAACCGTCTTCACCGTGCCGGTGGACGGCGCGCGGATCGGCAGCTCCATCTTCATGGCTTCGAGGACGAGCAGGGTGTCCCCCTTGTTCACTGCGTCGCCCGGGGCGACGTTGATCTTCCGAACGGTCGCCGGCATCGGGGCGGACAGCGACCCCTGGTGTGCCGTCCCGCGCCGTCGGCCCGTGCGTTGTACCTCGAACTCGTACACCTCGCCGTCAAAGAAGACCCAGCGGGTGTCGCCGTCTGCCACGGCGAGAGCACGTTGCGGCGGCTCGACCTCTACACCGTCGACCGTCACCCGGCCGTCGATTGTGTCGACTCGATATTCGTGGTCCCCGATCCGGAGCGTTGTCGAGGGCATCAGCGCCCCCAACTGTCGATCGACGCCCATGGATCCGCGGCCGGTTTCACGCGCTCGGCGGTGTGCGCCGTCGAGCGCACGCTCGACGTTCCGGCCAGAGCCGCCACGCCAGCCAGTGCGGTTGAGGGCTCGGGACGAACCGTCAGCGCGTCGAGATGCTGATCGATGAACCCGGTGTGCAGATCGCCGGATCTGAAAGACGGGTGATCGAGCACCCGTATGAGGAAGGCGATGTTGGTCCGGATCCCGAGTACCGCGTACTGCCGCAAGGCCACGATGGCGCGATCGATTGCGGCGGCTCGAGTCTCCGCGTGAACCGTCAGCTTGGCCAGCATCGGATCGTAAGTGACCGGCACCTCGCGCCCTTCCACGATTCCCGCGTCGACCCGGATGCCGGGCCCGGAGGGCTCCCGGTAGAGCAGCAGGCGACCCGCCTGCGGCAGAAAGCCGGCGGCAGGGTCCTCGGCGTAAACGCGGCACTCGATCGCGTGGCCGCGTTGGGTGAGCGATTCCTGGGTCCACGGCAACGGGGCCCCTTCCGCAACCGCCAGCTGTGCGCGGACTAGGTCCACTCCGGCGACAGCCTCGGTCACGGGATGTTCCACTTGCAGCCTGGTGTTCATCTCGAGGAAATAGAACTGCGCCGCATCGCCGGCCCCGTCCACCAGGAACTCCACCGTGCCGGCGCTGCGGTAGTTCACCGCCCGGGCCGCCGCGACGGCGGCTGCTCCCATTTCTGCACGGATGCGGGGCGTGAGCGCCGGCGACGGGCTCTCTTCGATGACTTTCTGATGACGCCGCTGGATCGAGCACTCACGCTCGAACAGGTGCACGATCCGTCCATGGGCATCGCCGAACACCTGTATCTCGACATGGCGCGGTCGCCGCACCAGACGCTCGACATACAAGGTCCCGTCGCCGAAGGCTGCCATCGACTCCCGGCGGGCGCCGTCGATCATCTCGGCGGCCACGGCGTCGGCGTCGACGGTGCGCATGCCCTTGCCCCCTCCGCCGGCGGATGCTTTCACCAGGGCAGGGAAGCCGATCGAGCGCACGGCGGCGAGCAGCCCCGCGTTCGATTGATCCGCAGGCGTCACCCCAGGCACCACTGGAACGCCCGCCTGTTCCATCAGTGCGCGCGCGCCGACCTTGGAGCCCATCCGCTCGATGGTGTCGGCGGTCGGGCCGATGAAGATGACGCCGGCCTCCTCACAGGCGGCTGCAAAGGCGGCTCGTTCGGACAGAAAGCCATAACCCGGATGAAGCGCGTCGCACCCGGTACCGATCGCGGCCTCGATGATCACCGGGATGTTCAGATAACTCTCGGAGGGCGCGGCCGCACCGATCCGGACCGCACGATCAGCCGCCCGCACGTGCGGCGCGTCGACGTCCGCGTCGGAGTACACCGCGACCGTCTCGATGCCTGCCTCCCGGCAGGCGCGCGTGACCCGGATCGCAATCTCCCCCCGGTTGGCAATCAGGACGCGGCCAATCGTCATTCGGTCCAGCGCGCCTTTCGCTTCTCCAGGAACGCCCGCATGCCGTCCTGGCCCTCGGCGGAAACCCGCTGTCGCGCGATCGTGTCCGCCGTCGCGTCCGCGACGTCGGATGGCAGTCTGTTGGCTACCGCGGCGATGAGGCGCTTCGCGCCGGTGATTGCGCCGGGAGCGGACGTGAGAAGTTCGCGCACGTAACCGTCCACCGCCTGGTCCAGGTCACGCTCCGGTGCGACCGCATGCACCAGTCCGAGTTCGCGAGCACGCCCGGAGGGGAACCGGGCGCCGGTGAGAAACAGCTCCCGCGCCGCCGAGACGCCGATCTTCTGGACCACGAACGGCGAGATCACGGCGGGGAGGATGCCCAGCTTGACCTCGGTGAATCCGAAGGTCGCGTCATCGGCGGCGACGACGATGTCACAGACAGCGGCGAGTCCACTGCCACCGCCGAGTGCCGCCCCCTGGACGCGTCCGATCAACGGGATCGGCAACCCGTCGAGGGCGTTGAACATCGCCGCCATGGCGGCGGCGTCCCGGACGTTCTCCTCGAAGCTGTAGGTCACCATCCTGGACATCCACGCCAGGTCCGCCCCGGCACAGAACGCCGTCCCGGCGCCGGCGAGCACCGCGACGCGCGCCCCGGTCCGGGTGATGTTCTCCGCCCAGGCGGCCAGCTCCGCGACGACTTCTTCGTTGAAGGCATTCCGGACGTCTGGCCGATTGAGAGTGACGCGGACGATCGGGCCGTCCTGGTCGATGAGAAGTGAGCTCATACGGCGCTGATCACCGGTCTGCCTGCAGCGGCCTGTGGAAGGCGACGGGTGGTGGCGTTCACATCCTGAAGATCCCGAACCTGGCGTCCAGGATCGGCGCATTGAATGCCGCGGACAATCCCAGGGCGAGCGCCTGGCGCGTCTCTGCCGGATCGAGGATGCCGTCATCCCACAGCCGCGCGGTGGAATAGTAGGGGGACCCTTCGCGGTCGTATTTCTCCAGGATCGGGTCGCGGATCGCGGCCTCGTCCTCGCCGCTCAGAGTCCCGCCTTCTCGCTCGAGCTGGTCACGCTTGACCGTGGAGAGCACGCCGGCGGCCTGCTCCCCGCCCATGACCGAGATGCGGGAGTTGGGCCACATCCACAGGAACCTGGGTTCGTAGGCACGTCCGCACATACCGTAGTTGCCGGCGCCGAACGATCCGCCGATGATCACGGTGAACTTCGGCACGACCGAGTTGGCGACCGCGTGGACCATCTTGGCGCCGTCTTTCGCGATGCCGCCCCGTTCGTACTCCCGCCCGACCATGAAGCCGGTGATGTTCTGCAGGAAGATGAGTGGAATGCTCCGGAGGTTGCAGAGCTCGATGAAGTGAGTGGCTTTGAGCGCCGATTCGGAGAACAGCACGCCATTGTTGGCGACGATGCCCACGAGAAAGCCATGCAGCCGCGCGAAGCCGGTAATCAGGGTCGTCGCGTACCGCTCCTTGAACTCGTCGAAACGTGAGCCGTCCACCAACCGTGCAATGACTTCCCGCACGTCGTAGGGCGTGCGCGTATCCGCGTTGACGATCCCGTAGATCTCCCTGGGGTCGTACAACGGATCCTCGGGTGTCGTCATGTCGGCCGGCATCTGCTTGCGCGCGTTCAGCGTGCCAATGACCGTGCGCGCCAGATGCAGCGCGTGATCGTCGTCCTCGGCAAAGTAATCGGCGACGCCCGAGAGCCGGGTGTGCACGTCGGCGCCGCCGAGGTCTTCCGCCGTGACCTCTTCACCGGTCGCCGCCTTGACGAGGGGGGGGCCGCCAAGAAAGATGGTGCCGGTGCCCTTGACGATGATCGTTTCGTCCGACATCGCCGGCACGTACGCGCCGCCCGCGGTGCAGGAGCCCATGACCACGGCAATCTGGGGGATCCGCTCCGCCGACATGCGCGCCTGATTGTAGAAGATTCGCCCGAAGTGCTCGCGGTCCGGAAAGACCTCCGCCTGCAGCGGAAGGAAGGCGCCGCCGGAATCCACCAGATAGACGCAGGGGAGCCGGTTGTCGAGCGCCACCTGCTGCGCCCGGACGTGTTTCTTGACCGTGAGTGGATAGTAGGTGCCCCCCTTGACCGTGGCGTCGTTCGCCACGACGAGGACCTCCCGCCCGGATACCCGGCCGACCCCGGTCACCACACCCGCCGCCGGAGCCTCGTTCTCGTAGAGTTCCCACGCGGCAAGCGGCGAGAGCTCGAGGAACGGAGAACCGGGATCGAGGAGCCTATCGATGCGCTCCCTGACGAACAGCTTGCCCTGGGCGCGATGCCGCTCGAGCGACTTCGCGCCGCCGCCCTGCCGCACAGCCGCGGTCCGGGTGCGGAGATCTGACACCAGGGTCGCCATCCGCGCGTTGTTGTGCTTGAAGGTGTCGGAGGCAGGCTCGACGTGCGTCTCTAAAACGTCCACGTCACCATCCGCAGCAGGCCGTCCTGGCGCCGCCATTCGGGCACCGTCCCACCGCTGCAGGGGGAAGGCACTGAGTCTGGCGTGCGAATCGGTTGCGGATAAAGGCTGGCGCGCCGGGGTCGGCCATGGGCCAAATTATGCCACCGTTTGCGAGGCCACTGTTGGTGCCGGGGAGGGCTGGCCACGGTTTGACGGCGGTTATGGATTGTTTGCCACGGCTTAACACGGATCTGTTTGTTCGGCCACGGTTCAACACGGCTTAACACGGATCTGTTCGTTCGGCCACGGTTCAACACGGCTTGACACGGAGCTGTTCGTTCAGCCACGGTTCACCACCGCTCAATCGCATTTTTGCTCGGCCACGCTCCTACAGTTGAGGGTGCTCTCCCGGGCGTTCATTCCTTAAAAACTGGAAACCTTCACTTAGAAGACCGCAGTGCGTCGAAGGTGGGTGTCTTGAGTCTGGCGGACGAGCAAGACGCGTCAGCATCCGGCGCAGTTTCACAATGGATGACCCGCGTGGCGGCGGGATCGGAGGATGACGCGAGAGCGAGGACGATAGGGGACACGTCGCCGCGCCAAGCGATGCCGCCGATCGGTCGTGGGTTAGGTTGGTTCGTCAGCCATTTGCTGAATCTTCGCGCGCACGTCGTTCAGTTCAGCTTGGATCTTGCCCATCCGCCTCATGTGGATGTCGAGTTCCTGGTAGATTCGCTCAATTTGATTATAAAGGCCCGCGATTCCGATTTGCGGAGGACCGACGCTCACCGCACCCGCTGGGCCACGCTAACCAGTCAACCCCGTCTGACCCTTTAACCCGGTCGGCCCCTTCGATCCTTGGGCACCTGTCGATCCTGAAACGCCAGGTGAGCCCTTTGGTCCCTTCTTTCCGACGACCCCAGCCGTCCCTTTCGCGCCTTGCTTTCCTCGTGGTCCTTGCTGTTTCGGCATCGCTTTTCCCTCGGTCGCTTCTTGGGCCGGATTGTAGCTCAGTCAAATCAGGCCGACCATCTCTTCGACGCTCCACACGTGCGTGGAGACATCGGCTTTCATCGCCGGGCTGCTGCAGGGCGCAGTGGAAAGCTCTCCAACGAATAAGCCTCGGAGCGGATCATGAGGAATGCCGCCGCCGAGTGAAGACGTCAGGCAGCCTGCCGAGCGAGGATTCCGTGATGCCGCTGTGGGCAGGCCTGCGGGAGCGAGGCGATCAAATTGCGGCCGCTGGTCGGACATCACGACCTGAACACGGCGACTGGACGGCCCGCAGCATCAATCCTGCGCTGGTGGATGCGAAAAGCTGCTCCACCACTTGGCCAATACCACCTTACGAGCCGCAGTTTCAACCGAACGGGCTGAACGACCGTGTTGCACTTTGTTAGACCGTGGCTGAGCGACCCGTGTCCCTATGTGGCACCGTGCTGAACGACCGTGTTGCCCGTGTTGAACCGTGGCTGAGCGAAGCGTGTTAAGCCGTGTTGAGCCGTGCCGAGCGACCAGAGTTGCATCTTGCTGAACCGTGGCCTATGGTCGGGCGGTGCACGACCTTGACGACCTACGAGTGGCAGTGTCTGTTTTCTGCCGCGAACAGGCCAATCTGTATTGAAAATTCAGTCACTGTAGGCCCTTCGTGTATCATAGGCATTCGGTTTTTTAGCCTGAGGTTGGACGGATGACGACTAAGAAAAAGAACCGGGTCCTCGCGATAGACGACGAACCGTCGATCATCGAGTGGCTGAAGATTCTGCTGGAGCACCAGGGATACGAGGTGCGCACCGCGATGATTGGCACGCGCGGCGAGGAGATTTTCAAGAGCTGGAAGCCTGACGTCGTTGTCACCGATATGATGCTGCCGGACATCGACGGCCTCGAGCTGCTCCGCCGTTTCAAACAGGCCCATGCGGATACCGAAGTGATCGTCGTAACCGGCCACGGTTCCGTACAGAAAGCCGTGGAAGCGATGAAAGCGGGGGCGTTCGAATTTGCCGAGAAGCCGATCGATGCTGACGCCCTCCTCGCCAAGCTCGAGCGTGCCATTGAGCGGCGGGATCTGCTCGGCGAAAACCTGCTCCTCAAGCAGAAGATCGAGAACCAGTTTCGATTCGGCAACATCATCGGCAAGAGCAAGAAGATGCACGAAGTGCTCGAGCTGGTGGAAAGCGTGGCCGGCAGTGATGCCAACATCCTCATTCAGGGGGAGAACGGCACCGGCAAGGAGCTGATCGCCAACGCGATCCACTACAACAGCAAGCGCGCCAAGGGTCCGTTCATCAAGATCAATTGCGCCGCGATACCGAAAGACCTGATCGAGTCGGAGCTCTTCGGCTACAAGAAGGGGGCGTTCACCGGCGCCCAGTCCGACAAGGAAGGGCTGTTCGAGATGGCCGAGGGTGGCTCGCTGCTGCTCGACGAGATCGGCGAAATGCCCCCCTACCTCCAGACCAAGCTGTTGCGGGTCCTGCAGGAGAGGGAATACCGGCCCATCGGCAGCGATCGGATCGTCCGCGTCGACTTCCGTCTCATCTGCGCCACCAACATCGACCTGGATGCGGCGCTCCGCGACGGGAAGCTCCGGGAAGATCTGTATTTCCGGATCAACACGATCACGCTGCGCGTCCCGCCGCTGCGCGAGCGCACCGAAGACATCCCGCTCCTCTGCGAGCACTTTCTGGAGAAGTACCGCCAGCGCCACGGCCGGAACGTGAAGTCGATCGCTCCCGCTGCCTATCACGTCCTGATCCGTCATCGCTGGCCCGGCAACGTTCGCGAAATCGAAAACGTCGTCGAACGCGGCGTGCTCGTCGCGAAGGGCAATGAGATCGCCGTGAACGATCTGCCCGACTCGTTGCGGACCGAGACGTCCGCGACCACGGAGTTCGTCGTCCCACCGCACCGGACGCTTGCCGAGATCGAGCGGATGGCGATTCTGCAGACCCTGCAACGGACGAACTGGAACAAGCAGGAGGCAGCGCAGATCCTCGGCCTGTATCGTCCCACGCTGTACAGCAAGATGAAGAAGCACGAGATCCAGGACGGGGGGAAGAGCGGTGCGCGGAGGGTCGTCGCACAGGCCTAGGATCTCGCCGGCACCACGACCGTACCCGGGCTGGACTACACCTTGCAGCTGAGCCAGAAGATGCTGGAACTGGCGCGCTCGCGCGCCGCAACTCACCTCGCCTCGGTCGGCGAGTTCGCGGTATTTGCCGGCAACGCCGCCCGCCAGTCGCTCGTTCCCCCCTTCGAGTTGCAGGAGACCGTTCGGCAGCTCTATGAGCTCGGACTCCGGTCTGCTCCCCTCATCGCGGCGTCAGGACTGGCGGTGGGTGTGGTGCTGTCGATGCACACGCGGGCATCGCTCGAGCGATTCGGCGCCGAGTCGATGATCCCCGCCGGTCTGGCGATGGCCCTCGTTCGCGAGACCGGTCCTCTGACGGCAGGGCTCCTGCTCTCGGGCCGCATCGGGGCCGGCATCGGCGCAGAGCTCGGCGCGATGCGCGTCACCGAGCAGATCGACGCGCTTGAGGCTTCTGCGGTCGACGCCTTCCGCTACCTCGTCGTGACCCGCGTCGTGGCCTGCGTGATCGCCGTGCCGATCCTCACGACGATCATGAACTTCGCGGGCATCCTCGGCGGCTTCATCGCGGAACGGGCCGCCACCGGCATGTCACTCGGCCTCTACTTCGAGCGCGCATTCTCGCTGATCAACGCGACCGACTACGTTCCCGCGACGATGAAGACGATGGTGTTCGGTTTCCTGATCGCGACCGTCTCGTCATTCCTCGGTTTCAACACGACATCCGGCACCGAAGGCGTCGGCCGTGCGTCGACGCGCGCGGTCGTGCTCTCGTCGATCTCGATCATCGTTGCCAACGTCGTTCTCGTGCGCCTGATTTTTTTCCTCTTCCCGGAGGCGGCGGGATGACGATGACGGTCGAGCGTCACACAGCGTCCGCCGCGGGAGGCGAGGAACGGGAGTGCGCGGTTCGCCTCGACCACGTCACGAAGTCGTTCGGGTCGAGAAGGGTTCTGGATGACATCTCGCTCGACGTGGCAGAGGGCCGTGGGTTCGTGATCCTCGGACGGTCGGGCACGGGCAAGAGCGTGGCGCTCCGCCACATCGTCGGGCTGGTTCGGCCAGACTCCGGGCGGGTCTTCGTGCGCGGCGACGAGATCAGCGCACTGTCGGGCGAGCCGCTCGCGCGGGTCCGCCGGCAGATCGGATTCCTCTTTCAGAGCGCCGCGCTGTTCGACTCGATCTCCGTGGGAGAGAACGTGGCGTTCCCGATGCGGCGGCACACGCCCTGGCCCGAAGCCGAGATCCGGGATCGCGTGATGGCGAAGCTGCAATCGGTAGGTCTCGACCAGGACTACGAAAAGATGCCGGGGGACCTGTCGGGTGGCATGCGCAAACGCGCGGGCCTCGCGCGAGCGATGGCGCTCGACCCGGCGCTGCTGCTGGTCGATGAGCCGAGCGCCGGGCTCGACCCGATCACGTGCGAAGAGATAGATGAACTGTTGCTCGGCTTGAAGCAGCAACAGGGGACTACCCTGGTTGTTGTCACCCACAACATTCCCAGCGCGCGAAAGCTCGGCGACGAGCTCGTGATGCTTCATGAGGGTCGGATCGCCGCCCAGGGGCCGGTTCAGGTCCTGGAACAGAGCGACGATCCCCTGGTGCGCGCCTTCATGGCGTCATCGCACTCCGGCTGACCAGCGGCTGGACACATAGCATGCAGAAGAATCGACTGCCCGTCGTGGGCGCGTTCGTGATTGCCGGGCTCCTGCTGTTCTCGGTCGGTCTGTTCCTCATCGGCGACCGCCGCATGATGTTCAGCGACACGTTCGAGGTGTACGCCGAGTTCAGCCAGCTCGCGGGGCTGCAGAGCCGCGCCATGGTCCGGGTCGCGGGGATGAACGCCGGCGAAGTTGAAACCATCCAGCTGCCGGCAACTCCATCCGCAAGGTTCCGCGTCAAGCTGCGCGTCCGGGAGGATCTGCACCAGCTCCTGCGGCTCGACTCGGTGGCGTCGATCCAGACGGATGGCCTCGTGGGAAATCGGTACGTCCAGGTGGACAGCGGCACCGATGGCTCCCCCCGGGTCGAGGCGCACGGCACGATCCGGAGCCGCGAGCCGTTCGATCTTGCCGCGATGTTTGAACGCATGACCGAGACCGTCGACCTGGTCACCACCACGATCAAGGACGTGAAGGTCGGCGTCGACGCCGCCCTGACCGCGCTGTCGACGACGGCGACAGACGCACAGACGCTCATCAACGATATCGGCACTGAAGTTCGGGCCATCACCACGTCGTCGCAGAAAGTCACCGCCGACCTCCAGGTGATCGTCGCCGGCGTGCGTCAGGGCCGCGGGTCGCTCGGCAAGCTTGCCAACGACGACGAGTTCTATGACAAGGTCAAGGCCATCGCGGGTGAGGCGGAGCGGGCGGTGGGGAACCTTCGGGAGGCGAGCGAGAGCGCCAGGGACGCGATCAAGGACTTCCGCGGCGACAAGGGACCGGTCAACAGCGTGGTGGGGGACCTTCAGCAGTCGCTTGTCGCGGCGCGTGAGACGCTCAGTGACCTTGCGGACAACTCCGAAGCGCTGAAGCGGAACTTCCTTTTTCGAGGGTTCTTCAATCGGCGCGGGTACTTCGATCTCGACGACATCAGCGTGGAGGACTACCGGCGTGGTGCGCTCGAGACCAAGGATCGCCAGGTGCTGCGCGTGTGGGTGAGCTCTGCCGTGCTCTTCGAGACTGACGCGAGCGGACGCGAACGGCTCACGGACGATGGTCGTGCGCGGCTCGACTCGGCAATGGCCCCGTTCGTCGACTACTCGCGGAACACACCGTTCGTGATCGAAGGGTACGCCCCGGGGGCCACTCGCGATGCGCAGTTCTTGCTGAGCCGAAGCCGAGCGCAGATGGTCCGCGACTACCTGGTCGGCAAGTTCGGGCTGGACGCAGGGCATGTCGCGACCATGCCGCTCGGGCATGAAGCCGCCGCAAGTCCTGCCAACGGCCAGTGGGACGGGGTCGCGCTGGCCGTCTTCGTTGAGAAAACAAGCCGGTAAGTGGCACGGCTCTTGATTGATGTGGTGACGGTTGAAGCGGATTTGTCAACCCATGGACTAAGGAGGCGGATGTGGACGAACGTTCCCGGGTACTGATGTCGGCAGTTCTTGGTGCCGTGGCGGGCGGTTTGTGGGGCTGGTTCTACATGACGGAAAGCGGACGCCGGGTCCGGGACCAGATTGAGCCGAAGCTCGAGGATTTTATGCACGAGCTTACACGGATGCGGGGCACGGTCGATAAAGCCCGCTCGGCGGCCAATGAGGGATGGCGATCGCTGAACGATGTCGCCGGCGGCCAGACCCGCTGGACGGCGTAGGGGGAGATGGTGACGGCTGATCTCGGCACGACCAATATCTGGCTGGCCATCATGGCGATCGTCAGCGTGCTCGAAGCATTGCTGTTGATCGGCATCGGTGTGGGCGGCTTTCTCGTCTACCGTCGAGTGATGCAGCTGGTGACCGATCTGGAGGCGCGGCAGATAGCGCCGATTCGAGAAAAGGTCGATGCCATCCTCGGCGACGTGAAGACCGTGACGGCCAGCGTCAGCCAGCAGACCGAGCGCGTGAATCACGCCATATCCGGGACCATGGAACGCGTCGATGAAACGGCGGACCGCGTGAAAGGGTCGGTGCGCGACAGGGTGAATCATGCTGTAGGGGTGGCGCGCGGCATCCGCGCCATTGTCATGTCGGTGCTCGGACACGAGAGCCGTCACGAGCCGCCGGCGCCGGCTGCCGGCAGGGTGTAGAAAAGCAAGCAACGCTCAGTGGAGGAATACATGGCTTACGAATACGATCGGTACGAACGGGAAGACGGTGGAGGATCGTTCCTGATGGGGCTTCTGGCTGGCACGGTCCTCGGAGCAGGCCTCGGTATGCTGTTCGCGCCTCGCCCGGGCTCCGAGCTGCGAAACCAGCTCACCGAGCAGGCGGGTCGTCTCCGCTCGACGGCCGGCGACGCCTACTCGCAGGCCCAGGACAAGGTGGGTCAGATAGTCGATCGCGGTCGCGACGCCTATGACCGTGCCAAGACCAGCACCGAAACGATGGTCGGCAACGCGGCCAGTGCGATCGGGGCAACCGGGGACCAGGGCGCGGGCAGCCACAGCGGCTCTTCAGGCAGTACGAGCTATCCGACCAGTACGAGCTATCCGACGACGGGCGATCGCTCGTAAGCGTCCAGAGGTGCGAGCCCACGGCATGAAGGAAGAAACCGCCCGCACCGTGGCAAACGTTGTCGTCGGGGCCGCCGCGGTGGGCGCGGCGGTCATCATCCTGCGCACGCCCGCGCTGCGTCGTCTTGCCTTCGGTCTGGCACGAACGGCAATCATCACCGGCATTCCCGCCTGGCTCGCACGCGAGGTCCACCAAGCATGGGCCCTGAGTGAAAATCAGGATTCAGAACAAAGCACGTAGTACCAACACGGCTCCTGACCTCCCCCCGGAGCTCGCAGTCCGCATTTCAGACCCCGC
>JACDBQ010000500.1 GCA_013694845.1 Acidobacteriota bacterium | reverse complement strand
CCCCCCCGGCCCGCGGACCCCGGCCCGCCGAGACTAGTTCAGCGTCTGAAGGACGTCCCGCCACGCCAGGAGAACTTCTTGCCTTTGCCGCGGACGTAATAGTCCATCCAGGCCATCTCGCTCACCGCCTTCACCAGCTGATTCCGCGGATCGGGTATGCCGTGCGTGTTCCCCGGATACATGAACAACTCCGTCGGCACCCCGAGCTGCTTGAGCGCCATGTGGAGCTCCACGGACTGCGGACTCGGGACGCGCGGATCTCCTTCCACCACGTGGATCATCGTGGGCGTCTTCGCACTCTTGATATACTTCAACGGGGACTGGTTCCAGTAGGCGTCGAAGTTGTCATACGGCAACCTGTCGCCGAGGTAGAACTGGCGATTCCGTTGCACGTCGCTCTGCGCGTACATTGAAATCCAGTTCGACGTACCCGCCCCGGAGCTGATTGCTTTGAAGCGATCCGTCTGTACCAGGATCCAGTTCGACCAGTGACCGCCGGCGCTCTACCCGAGCGCTCCCATTCTCGCGGGGTCGGCGATCCCCTGTGCGATCAGGTAGTCGACGCCACTGATAATGTCCTCGTATCCTGGGGCGAAGTAGTTACCGACGATGTCGTTCTTGTGCTTGTGACCGTAATTGGTGGACCCGCGGTAGTTCGGTCGAAGCACGACGTAGCCCGCGCCGGAATAGACCTGTGAGTTGTAGCCGCCGTTGAAGCCGAGCACATCGGCCGACGCCGGACCGCCATGAATCGCCACGATCAGGGGATAGCGCGCGCCCCGCCGGAAATCGGTCGGCTTCACCAGCACGCCGCCGACCGTGGTGCCGTCCTCGACTTCCAGGTGATCTCCTCCTGCGCACCGATCGCGAGGTCACGCACCTGGGGATTCGCGTCCGTCAGCGGCTTCCACGAGGCGCGCGCGGGCGCCTGCTCCAGGCTCGGCACCATGAACACGGTGGACGGCGTTGTCCCGCCGCGTACGACATCAGCAGAACACCGCTGTCATCGTCACGGGTCAGCGACAGTGAACCCTGTTCGTTGGTCACCTGACGAACAGTGCCCGTCGCGACGTCGAGCGCGAACACCTGATTGGTCGCCTTCCAACCTTCGTTGAAGTAGATGGTCCCGCCGTCCTTGGACCAGAAACCCACCGAGACGTCGCCATCGAAAGTGCCGCCCAGTTGCCTGAACGGTTGACCATGATCATTGACGGCGCGGAGGTACACGCGCGCGTTCGTCATGGTGAATTTCTCCATGTCGTCTGGCGCAGAGAAGGCAAGCCAGCGGCTATCCGGCGAGAAGCTCAGTCCACTCTCACCGACTTCGGAGTTTCTGCTCAGCCGCTCGATCCGTCCGCTGGACGCGTCGAACAGATAAAGATCGCCGTACAGAGTCGCAGCGGTGATGTTCCGCTCGTATCGCTTCGCGGACCCGCCCTGATACGCCACCCACTTCCCGTCGTCCGAGATGGTGAAGTTTCCGACCGAGTAGGCGTCGTCCTGCGTCAGGCGTTTCGTCTTGTGCGGGTCGAGTTCGAGCGTCCACAGGCTGGCCAGCGAAGTTTCGGCATTTCGTACATTGACGGTGAACTTTCTGTCACGTCTGGCCTTTTCGTCTGGATCAATTACATCGGGTGACGTGAAGTAGATCCGTGAGTCGTCGGGCGCCCAGCGCCAATTGTCCACACCGGTGGAGTGCTTTGTCAGTTGCTCAGCCGGTTTGTCGATGTCTTTCACGTTCAAACGATATAACTGCTCGTCGCCAGTCTTACCGCTCTTGTAACCGATCCATGAACCGTTCTTGCTGAACGCAAAATCGGCGACGCCCTCACGCGCATCGGTAATTCGGCGCGCTTCCCCGCCGTCTCGACGCATCAGGTACAACTGGTTGCGAGACGCCGCATTCTCGGGAGCGTCGCGATTGGAAAGGAACACGAAGGACGTGCCATCCCTGGCCCAGCGTGGCGAGGACTCATTGTGTTCCTTCGTGAATGTCAGTTGCCGGCTCGAGCTGAGCCCTGCGGTGACGGAGACGATATGGATGTCGCTCTGCCGCTTCGCCTCTTTCCAGTCCATCGTGGAGACGGTATATAGCATCCACTTGCCGTCCGGACTCGGTGTGTGCGAGGCGGTCGTGCGCATCTGCTGAACGTCGAGGAACGTCATCGGACGTTTGGCGGCCGGTGCCTGCGCCGCGGTCCGCACGATCGGAGTGAGGCTGCCGAGAAGACAAAATGCAACTGAAATTCGAAGCAGGTTTCCCATGCGCGCAGTTTACACCGGGGGGTCAGATCTCGATTTTTCGAGTGGCGGTGCGAACGGG
>JACDBQ010000475.1 GCA_013694845.1 Acidobacteriota bacterium | reverse complement strand
GGGCTCGTCCGTGGGGCGGCGACCGACGCCGCCCCTCGGACATCACTCGAGAAGGGGTCACCCTGGTTACTTCGTCGCGGCCTCGCAGCTCAGCACGTCTCTGATTCGCTCAAATGGTCGGAATTCGCCGGAGCCGTCCCGGCGCTCCACAATCCTGCCGCTTATTCGCCCCGGGGACGTCGATACCCGCCAGTCGCCGTCCCCGCTACTGACAAATGCTCGAAAGGTAGGGCACATGAACTTCCAGCTGATGGCAGTGCTGCTGATGGTCGCCATGACCCGGACCGAGGCGCCCCAGGAGAAAAGCGCCATCGATGAAGCCAAGGCACTCTTCGCGCGCTATGTGGAAATGGAACAGGCGTACGACCCGGCGCTCGCCGATCTCTACTCGAACGATGCGGTGATCACGAACAAGCGCACGTATCCGACGGGAGAAGTCCGCGAGCTGACGTTCCCGGCACCGAAATACAAAGCGTTGATCCGGCAGGCCATGCCCCTCGCCAGGTCTCGGAGCGATCGAAGCACCTATTCGAAATGCTCGTACGAGCCCGAGGGCGTACACGTGCGGATCCAGTGTGCCCGCTATTCCGAGCTGAAGAAATTTACGAGCCCACTCACCCTGGTAATCGGCCGGATCAAGACCGCAGGATGGCTGATCCTTGAGGAGCGGTCGGAATCACGTCCCTGACAACCGCCGATAGTCTTTGACTCACGAAACTATTTCCGGGGCTGTTTTCTTGTGGGTTCAAACCTGGAGACCCTCGCGCGCACCTGCGCGTCATAGCCGGACGGAGAGCCGCGTGCGCCTGCAAGCCGCAACAGCCCTCCGGTCGAACGATGGGTCAACCGGCTTCAAGGAGTTCAACGTTGAGAGCACTCTTCCGTACCTCCAGCGCCTCGTGGACGGAGGATGATTGGCGGGCGCTGATGGAGACTACTCCGAACCAGCGGCACAGACGAGATCCAAGGTCGAGGCTCAGGCGGTGATCGCGCGGCAGGGGCGGTTCACCCACCGGTGCTTTCCACGCGAGCTCGCGTTCTATGTGAGCATTCCCTCCGCAACCGATCCGACACTCGCGCCTTCGGGCTGCTCGGCTATGTTCGTGCTGGTGCCCGCGCCACTCGTGAGTGACATGCCCGGCGCCGACTGGGCGACGGTCACGGCGTCGATCCGCGCCCAGGTCCTGGAGCGAATGGCATCACACGGGTCTCCGATCGATCCGCGACAGATCGTCTGCGAGGAGGTCTACACCCCGGTCGACTGGCAGCGACGCTTTGGCCTGTACGACGGTTCCGCATTCGGCGCGGCACACACGATCCGCCAGCTGGGGCCGTTGCGCGCGCCGAACTACAGCAGGGAAGTGCCCGGGTTGTTCTATGTCGGCGCCAGCACGACGCCCGACACCGGAATGCCGATGGTGGTACTGAGCGGACGCCTGGTGGCCGAACGGATCGTCTCACAGCTGGGAAGTCCGCTCGGGGAGCTCGTGGCGGAGCCGGCGCTGGCATGATCCACGTCCACCGATACGGCAGCGGACCAAAGATATACGTCGGCCTGCACGGGTGGGCAGGCAGTCATCTCACGTTCGCGCCGTTCGCTCCTCACGTGCCCTCGGACGCGTCACTCTACGCGATCGATCTGCCGGGGTACGGCCGCTCGCCGCGTCCACGGAGGTGGTCTGCCGACGCGGTGGCGGAAGAGATACAGGGCGCCATCGAACAACTGACTGGGGACCGCGTCACCCTCGTGGGCAACTGCAGCGGTGCGATCCTGAGCGTGGTCGCCGCACGCCTGATGCGGGAACGGGTGACGCGGATGGTCTTGATCGATCCGTTTGCCTACGCCCCGTGGTATTTCGGGGTGTTCACCAGGCCCGGCTACGGGCGGATCGCGTACCGCTGCACGTTCGCCAATCCGGTCGGACGCTGGATCACGAATGCTTCGCTCCGCCGTGTCCGCACCGCCGAGACCCACCTCACGGAGTCGTTCGCGGACATCAATCACGAGGCGTCGTTGGGGTACCTGCAGATGCTCCAGGCGATCGACGGGCTCGGGCAATTCTCTTCCCTGCGCATGCCGGTCGACATCGCCTACGGTGAACGTACCTTCGCCGCGATAAAGGAATCCATCCCGATGTGGCTGTCGATCTGGCCGCAGGCCACGGTCTTCCGGCTCGACGGCGCCGGTCACCTGCCGATCGAAGAAGCCACCAGCGCCCTGGCGCAGATCGTCTTCCGGGCACCAGCATGAGCCTGTGGCCATGATCCCGAACCGGGTGGACTGGTTGCTCCTCGCGCCGGCCGGCCTGGCGCTCGGCATCGCGGCGTGGAATGTCGTCGCGTGGCCCGCGATCGGGAACCGGCGGCTCACCAGACCGGGCGAGGTCTCCGTCTCATTCCAGCCCGAAACGAAGCGCACAATATCGCGGCCTGCCTCCAGGCGGTGCTGAGTCAAGGTGCAAGCGTCGGCGAGGTCCTCGTCTACGACGACGGATCGGTCGACGACACGGCGGCGGTCGTAGCCGACTTCAGCATCGCCGATCCACGTGTCCGGTTGCTGAGCGGCAGCCCGCTTCCCGACGGCTGGTGCGGCAAGACGTTCGCGTGTGACCAGCTCGCAGCGCGAGCGTCGCGAGAGTGGATCCTCTTTCTCGACGCGGACGCCAGGCTGCAGACCGGCGCGATCGAGCGCCTGCTGTTCGAAGCCCGCGCGGCAGGTCACGCTGCTGTCTGCGTGGCCGGCGCTCGCCATGCAGACTCTCACGGAACAGGCGCTGATGCCGCTGCTCAACGTCGTGACGTTCACGCTCTTCCCGGGCCCGCTGTCTCTTCGGCGCGCGGATCCGTCGCTCGGGCTCGCGCACGGCGCGTGCATCCTGGCATCGCGTGAGACCTACCTGGCTGTCCGGGGTCACGCCTCCGTGCGGGGAGAGCTGTTCGAAGATCAGCGCCTGGCAGAGCGCTGGCGAAGGCGCGGCGCTCGTGGCCTGGCGCTCGAGGGACGCACGGTCGTCGCCGTCCGCATGTACGGATCGCTGACGGAGATCCGTGCCGGGTTCCGGAAGAACTTCTATCCGGCGTTCCGGCATACCGCGAGCTTCTGGCTGTTCCTCGGGTTCCATGCGGCGCTCGCCACACCGTTCTTCCTGCTCCCGTGGACGAGGTCATGGCCCGTCCTGGCCTCAGCCGCCATGGTTGTGACGATGAGGGGACTCCTGGCGGTTCGATTTCGGCATCCATGGTGGACGGCGTTTGTGCACCCGGTCGCCGCCTGCGTTCTGCTCGGCATCGGTCTCTCCTCGTGGTGGCGCTGCCGCACCGGACGCGGAGTCGACTGGAAGGGACGTCTGTATCGCTCGCGTCGGCCAGGCGAGGTGGCGTAAGCGTGTCGGCGCGCGCGATCGTGTTCGGCCGGGCCTCGGAGGGCTCGCGACGGCGCTACGCCTCGCCTCCGCAGGATGGGCCGTGACGATCTGCGAACAGACCGGTCGGTTCGGCGGAAAGATGAACACCTGGAAGGCCGGAGGTTTTCCTTTGATACCGGGCCGTCTCTGATCACGATGCCGTGGATCTTCCGCGACCTGTTCGCGGCTGCGGGCGCTCGAATGGAAGACCATCTCGAACCGGTCCGGATGCGGCCGCTCACCAGATACACCTTTGCAGACGGCACGGCGTTCGATTACGACAGTAACTTGCCGGGATGGCTCGAGACCGTCCGCCCCTTGGTACCGGCCGACGTCGATGGTTTCTGGCGCTTCCTCCAACTGGGCGCGCGTCTGTTCGAGCTGTTGAAGGACACGTTCTTCAGGCGTACGCCGCTGACGGCGCCCGACCGGCAAAGCCCGCGCGCGCTTCGCCACCTGCCGCTGCGGCACGGGTGGGGCAACTACCATGCAACCGTCGCCGGGCATTTCAAGAGTCCCTATCTCCGGCAGATGTTCGACCGCTATCCGACCTACGTCGGTTCATCCCCGTATCACGCACCGGCGACGCTCGCAATCATCCCGTATATCGAATTCGAATTCGGCGGCTGGTACGTGCGCGGCGTTCTCTACTCGATCGTGGAGAGTCTCGTTCGGCTCATGTCTGCCGCGGGCGTGAGTCTGCGCGCCGACAGCCGGGTCGCGCGGATCACCCACGACGGAAAGCGAGCGACCGGCGTCGATCTGGCGAGCGGCGCGCACCTCGATGCGGATGTTGTCGTGATGAACGGCGACGCGTCCTGCGTGCCGGCGCTCCTCGGCTCGGCGACGGCTCCAGGTCCGCGGGCGGCCGACCGTTCTCTTTCCGGCATGGTCTCGCTCATGGGCCTGCGGCACAGCCTGCCCGACGTTGCGCATCACGCCGCTTACTTCTCCGGCGACTCCGCGCGCGAGTTCCACGAGTTGTTCGACGCGCGGACATTCCCGACCGACCCGACGGTGTATGTCAACGTCGCGAGCCGCACGGATCGCTCCGTCGTGCCGGGTCAAGGAGAAACCGTCTTCATCGTGGCGAACGCGCCCGCGGACGAAGGGCAGACCTGGGATGCCGGACAGATCGCGGACGCGAGAGCGCGGGTCTTCAGTCGACTGGGACGAGGCGGATTCCCGGACATCGAGTCCGATGCCGTGGTCGAGGACGTGTGGACCCCGGCACGTATCGGCGCGCAATACACCATGCCGGGGGGCTCGATCTACGGCACCAACTCACACGGGTGGAAGCGCGCCTTCCTCCGGCCGCCGAACCGGGATCCCAGGTTGGCGGGACTTTTCTACGTCGGCGGAAGCACCCACCCTGCGGCGGCACACCCACCGTGCTGCTCTCGGCGGAGATCGTGGCGTCGCTGATCGGCGCGACCCGGGGGAGGACGCCTCGTCCTGGCTGGACGGCTCGGTGCGCCGCGATCGGCGCCCTGACTGTTCTCTACGCCGTGATGTGGGCCGGAGGGGTGATCGCGTATGTCTCCCGGGGCGGGCCCGGACCAGGGGAGGAGTGGATCGCGCCGGCGTTCCTGCTGCTGGCGGCCGCGCTCGTCCTGGTCACCGCGACTCCGCGTGCCGCGGCCTGGCTCTCGGCCGTCCTGGCCGCGGGGTTCGTCGTGGAATACGCCGGCCTGCGCTGTCAGTGCATCTTCGGGGCCTACACCTATACGGCCGCCCTGCGGCCGCTCGTCCTCGGTGTGCCTGTCGCGATCGCCTGCGCATGGATGATCCTGGTCGCCTATGCGCGGCAAATGCTTGGGCGGCGCCGGTGGGGATGGGGTGCTGAGGCTGTCGCCGGGGCGGCGTGGCTCACCGCGATCGACATGGTGGTGGATCCGGTTGCGGCGGGTCCGCTTGGCTATTGGAGATGGCGGCATCCGGGGTTCTACGAGGGGATTCCGGCGGAGAACTTGGCCGGATGGTGCCGCGCTGCCGGTGCTGCATTGGCTTGGGG
>JACDBQ010000465.1 GCA_013694845.1 Acidobacteriota bacterium | reverse complement strand
CACGGTGGACCGAATCGCTGCCGAGGCCGCCGCAGAGGCAGTCGCCGGAGCATCCGCAGACAACAGGAGGGCCAGCTGCTGTTCGACGTCACGGCCCGTCGGCCGCTGTTCGGGGGACTTCTCGAGCATCGCCTGGACGAGATCGCTGAGCGCGCGGGGCGTCGATGGATTCACCCGGCTGACTGGCAGGGGTTGCTCGCTGAGAATCGCGGCGATCACGCCGAGGCTGCTCGCCGCCACGAAGGGCCGTCGTCCGGTCAGCATTTCGTACAGGACGATGCCGAAGGAAAACACGTCCGCTTCGGCGCCGGCCGCTCGCCCGCCCGCCTGTTCGGGGGAGAGGTAGGCCGGTGTACCCAGCAGCACACCGACCGCCGTCTCCAGATTCGTCTGGGTAACGAGGTCGTCAGGCCCTGGGGTCGTGAGCCGCGCCAGACCGAAGTCCAGCACCTTCACGAAGCCGTCCCCACGGATCATGATGTTCTCGGGCTTGACGTCCCGGTGAACCACGCCGGCGGCATGGGCCGCGCAGAGTGCCCGGGCGATCTGCCGTGCGACGTCCACAACGCGCTCGACCGGCATTGGTTCGCTGAGCAGGGCTCGAAGGGTTGTTCCTTCTATGAACTCCTGGACGATGAACGGCTCCCCGTCCGGCGTTTCGCCGATTTCGTGAACGACAACCATGTTCGGATGATTGAGGGCCGAGACCGCGCGCGCCTCTCTCAGGAACCGATGCGATTGGTGGGACGCCGCCGCCGTCGCGCGCATGACTTTCACGGCAACCGGCCGGTTGAGGCGCGTATCGTACGCGCGGAAGACATCGCCCATGCCGCCTTGCCCGATCCGGGCATCCACGCGATAGTGGCCGAACGCAGACGGATTGCTCACACGTTGCTCCGTCGATTCAATGCTGCAGGAGAGTCGGAGTATACTCCAGCGGTTTCCGAGCCCTGCTGCTCATCAGAGATGCGTAGTTGACCGACGATCCACGCCCCGCTGCCCCACCTCTCGCGTGGGCAGATGTGCTCGAGGCCGAATACCGCGCGCTGTACGGCGATGACGCCCTGGCGGCGGCCGCGCCAGCCGACGCCGATGGGCGTCTCCGAGCCCTCCACCACAGGATTCACGGCTACGGACCGACCGCGCTGTGCCTGTCTGGTGGCGGAATCCGCAGTGCGACCTTGGCCCTGGGAATCCTGCAGGGGCTCGCCAACGTCGGCGTCCTCGGAAACTTCGACTACCTGTCCACCGTCTCGGGCGGAGGCTACACCGGCGGCTGGTTCACGGCGTGGCTGCGGCGTGAGGGCGCCGTGGGGCGTGCGCAGGTGCTCCGCCAGCTGGATCCTGCCCGCGCCGCGGATCGGCGTTCGCGCGACGCTGCAGAGCCCATCGCACACGTCCGGCGCACCTGCCGCTACCTCGCCCCTCAGGGAGGCATCGTCTCCGCCGACATGTGGGCCGTTCTCGCGACCATGGGGCGCAATCTCTTTCTGAACTGGCTCGTGATCCTGCCGTTGCTCGCGGCGGCTCTGCTGGTGCCACGGCTCTATTACGCCGTCGTGAGCGCCGTCGAATCCGGGCTGACAGCCGCACCGTGCCTCACCGCGGGAACGCCCCCGGCGTGGCTGCTCGGGGGAGCGCTCACTGGATTCAGCGTCGCGTCGATCTACACCGTGCTGAACTTCGCCGGCGTCGGTGGAGGGTGGTCGCAGGGGCGGTTCCTGAGATGGTTCCTCGTCCCGCTGCTCGCAGGATCGGTCGCCGCGACGCTGTTCTGGTCCTCTTATCCATGCAGCCTGGATCTCCGGTGGGCGGTCGGTATCTCCGCGGCGTTGCCGGCGCTCACGTGGCTCGTATTCGGGAGCCTGGCAAGGCGCCGTGGTGTCAGCCGTGACGGCAGCAGCCTTCGCGCGCAGGGCGGAATGCGCACGGCACTGGCAGCCCTGGTATCGGGACCGATTCTGGGCCTCGGCGCGTACTGGTTCGCGACCTATCCTTTCGGTTTCGGCGATGGCGAACCACTTCGGGAATTGTATGCCGTGCTCGCGGTGCCGATCGTGCTGCTCCTCGTCGTCATCACGATCGCCATCTTTGTCGGCCTGGCGAGCGGCGCTCTGGACGATGCGGCCCTCGAATGGTGGAGCCGATGCAGCGGGTGGATCGGGATCGCGGCGATGCTCTGGATGGTGGCCGGCGTTCTCGTCTTCTACATGGCCGACTTGCTGGAGGCGTCGCTCCAGGCGATGGACCGTGCGCTGAACGTCGAGCGCCAGACGTCGGCCACCGTGTTCACGGCCGTGATCCCCCTGCTGAGCTCATTGGCCGGGCTGGCGGCCAGAGGGACGGCGCAGAGCGCACAACCGAGCGCAGCACGCCTTGCGCTGCAGCGGACGACGCTGCCGGTCATCGTCCTGGTGCTGTTGTGCTCGGTTGCGTGGGTCAACCTGCGGGTGCTCGAACGGCTGGAGTATCACCGCGCGGTCGGCGGAGCTCTCTGCAGCCAGACGCTGGTGGGAGCCTCCGAGGCCTGTCACCCCGTCGGCGCGGGCGCCGGGGAAATCGCGATGTATGGCGCGGGCCTCGTTGTAATGGGTCTGGCCACGAGCTGGTTCGTGCCGACCAACCGGTTCTCGCTGCACGGGATGTATCGGCAGCGCCTGATCCGGACCTTCCTCGGCGCGTCCCGCAAGGATCGCGCGCCGAACAGCTTCACCGGCTTCGACGCGAACGATGACCTGAACGTTCACGATCTTCGTGACGTTCGTCCGCTGCACGTGATCACCGCGACGCTCAACGCCGTTTCGTCGACCCACGTGGGGCGGCACGAGCGGCAGGCGGAGTCCTTCACGTTCACGCCCTTGCACGTGGGCAACCAGTCAGTCGGTTATCGCCAGGCCGCCGAGTACGGCTCCGACGGCGGCAAACCGGCAACCGGTCTTTCACTCGGGATGGCGCTGGCCGTATCGGGCGCCGCCGCCAGTTCGGCGATGGGGATCTATTCGTCCAAGGCACGCGCGTTCCTGCTGACGCTGGCCAACGCGCGACTGGGCCTGTGGTTCGGCCCGCCGCTGGGGATCGGACCGCTGATCCGGGAACTGCTCGGTCTCACAACCGACCGCAATCCGTACGTCTATTTATCGGACGGCGGGCACTACGAGAACCTGGGTGTCTGGGAGATGGTTGCGCGTCGCTGCCGCTTCATCGTCGTGTCGGACGCCGGCTGCGACCCGACCTACAGCTTCGATGATCTGTCGAACGCCGTCCGGCGCATTCGCCTCGATCTCGGAGTGCCGATCGAGTTTCCGCCTCTTGATCTCTCCAGGGACGGCCAGGGTCACACCAATCGCCATGGTCTCGTGGGCGTCGTGCGCTACAGCGTCGTGGATGGGCCCACGGTGCCTGACGGAACGATCCTGTATCTGAAGGCGACGCTGTCGGGTGATGAACCGGTCGACGTATGGAATTTCGCGCGGATCGATCGGGCGTTCCCGCACGATTCGACCAGCGACCAGTTTTTCGACGAGGCACGGTTCGAGAGTTACCGGGCGCTTGGTTTCCATACCGTCCTGTCCGTCGCCAACGGTTTCAGTGGCGTAAATGGCGTTCGAGGACTCTTCGACGCAGCCAGCCACAACCTGGGCGCTGACCGCTGATCCGGGGTGCGGGGTGCGGGGTGCGGACCCCGGATCAGCGCCCCGTGAACTTCGCTTTCCGCTTCTCCAGAAACGCAGTCGTCCCTTCCTGCTTGTCGTCGGACGCGTAGCAGATCGCCTGGGCGAGGGTTTCGATCAGCAGTCCCGAATCGAGATCCACGCGGGCGGAGGCGTTGAGTGTCAGCTTCGCCAGGCGCGACGCGAGCGAGCCCTGGCGCAGGATCTTTCTGGCCAGCTCCTTCGCGCGCACCTGAAGCTGTGACGCCGGCATGACCGCCGTGACGAGTCCGATCTCGAGCGCCTGCTTGGCGTCGATCACCTCCCCGGTGAGCACGAGGTGCTTCGCCCAGCCAAGGCCGACGATACGCGGCAGCCGCTGGGTCGCGCCCGCCCCCGGGATGATGCCGAGCCCGAGCTCGGGTTGACCGAACTTCGCCGTGTCCGACGCGACGCGGATGTCGCATGCCAGCGCCAGCTCGCATCCTCCGCCGAGGGCGTAGCCGTTGATCGCCGCGATGACCGGTCTGGGAAACGTGTCGACCTTTGCGAACAGCGACGAGTTGATGGCGGCGAGCCCGTCTTCGCGGGTCCGGTCTCGAATGTCATTGATGTCGGCCCCCGAGACGAAAGACGACTCGCCCGCACCGGTGATGATCAGCACCCCGACGTCTGGATCGACCGCGAGTGCATCGAGCGCCGTGTGGCACTCCCGGACCGTATCGAGGTTCAGCGCATTTTTGACCGACGGCCGATCGACCGTCAGCGTGGCGATCCCTTCCGAGATATCGATGCGGATGTTTGCAGGCATAGGTGTGCTCAGACCCGGCCGGTCGCACCAACCGGCTGAAGAAACGCGCGCCGGGAGACATGACTGCGTGATGCGGTGCGCTTCATGGGCGGCTCAGTACTCGTACACGCCACGGCCGACCTTCCGTCCCAGCCGGCCGGCCTTGACGTACTGCGCGAGCAGCGGGCACGGACGGTATTTCTCGCCCAGGCTCTTGTGCAGGTACTCGAGGATGCTGAGCCGCGTGTCGAGACCCACGAGGTCCACCAGTTCGAACGGTCCCATCGGATGGTTCAGGCCCAGCTTCAGCGCCTTGTCGATGTCACGCGGCGACGCCACACCCTCCATCAGCATGTAGAAGGCTTCGTTCCCGATGCTGGCGTTGACGCGCGTGGTGATGAACCCCGGGGACTCGCGCACCAGCACGGTCTCCTTGCCCATCCGGCGTGACACGTCCTCGATCACCTGGAGCGTGTCGGGCGCGCTCTCGAGCGCCTGCACGATCTCGATCAGCTTCATCTTGTGGACGGGATTGAAGAAGTGCATCCCCGCAACCCGGGACGGACGCTTCATCGAGCCGGCCAGCTCGGTAATGCTCAACGCCGAGGTGTTGGTGGCGACGATCGCGGACTCAGGCGCGTATCGATCGACATCCGCGAGCAACGACAGCTTCAGCTCGATCTTCTCCGGCGCCGCTTCGATCACCAGGTCCGCACCCTCGAGCGCGTCGGCGATGTTCGACGTGGTGGTCAGGCGGGTCTGCATCGCGTCCGAATCCGCCGGTTCGACTTTCCCGAGCTCCACGCCTTTTCCGAGGATGCTCTCGATCGCCGCTCGTCCCTTCGACAGCGACGCGGCCGACACATCGAACATCCGGGTCTCGTACCCGCCGGCAATCGCCGCGTACGCGATCCCGTGCCCCATGGTGCCTGCGCCGAGTACGGCGATCTGTTTGATCTGCATAGGAGTCAGGCTGCGCGACGGGCTCCGCCCCCACCGGCACGTCGTCTCATCGCGCTGAGACAACTTCCACGAGCACCTTCATCGCGTGCTCGATCTCTTCCGCCGTGTTGTAGAAGTGCGGCGCCATCCGGATGCCGGCGCCGGGCCGGTGATCGATGATGACTTCGCGTCGGATGAGCTCGTCGGCGACCGCCTGGGCGCCGGGCACGTCGATAATCACGGATCCGCCACGCTCGTCGTCTGCCTCGGGCGTATTGACCCGGAACCCGGACGCCTTCGCCAGGTCGATCAGGCGACGGGTCAGCCGCAGCGATTTCTCGCGGATCGCCGTCACCCCGATCTCGCGGACGATCTCGTACCCCGCGCGTGCCGAGTACAACGACGGCACATTCGGCGTGCCGCTCTGGAACCGTTCCGGGGCATCGGCGTAGGCGATCGCGCCGCGAGCGAACTCGAACGGTTCGGCATGCGCTGCCCAGCCAACGATGCCGGGTTCCAGCGCCGGGGCCAGGTCAGGACGGACATACAGGTAGCCGGCGCCTGGCCCGCCGCACAGCCATTTCACCGATCCGCCGACCGCGAAATCGGCTGCGAGGCGCTCGATCTCGAGCGGCACCGTGCCAGCCGCCTGATACACGTCGAGGATCACGCGGGCTCCGACCCGATGCGCCTTTTCGATCACCGCCGCGGCATCCTGGATGTATGCGCTCTTGAAGAGGACGTATGACAGCGGCACCAGGACGGTGCGCTCGTCGATGGCGTCGAGCAGCGCCTGGAGGTCCGTCCTCATCGTATCCGGCGACTTGACGTAGACAATCTCGGCACCGTACCGGCGAAATCCCTCGAACAAATACATGTTGGACGGGAACTCGAGATCGGTCATGACGATCCGGTTACGTGGCGGCTCGAACGAGTGGCACGACGCGATGATCGCCATGGCGACGGTCACGTTCTGATGCATCGAGATCGTGCCCGGACGGACGCCGAGTACGGGCGCAAGCAGATCCCCTGTCGTGCGTCCGACTTCCCACCAGCCCTCGTACCAGGCACGTACGCCGCGGCTCGACCACTCGTCGGCGAATTGTTGCAGATAGGTCGAGGCCCGTCGCGGCATCGCACCGAGCGAATGGCTCACCAGGTAGGTACAGGTGTCGAGAATCGGAAACTCCCCGCGCCAGGCGAGCAGCGGATCAACAGACATCACAGACATACTACCGGCCAAACACCTCGATGGCATTGCTGTACAGGATTTGTCGCCTGGTCGGTTCGCTGAGCGGCAATTGAAGGAACTGCTCGACGTTGTTCCGCATCGACTTGATCCCCGGGCTCGGCCAGTCGGTGCCCCACACGGTCCTGGCGGCGATCTCTTCGAGACGCGGGAAATACTCGAGCAGCCTGGCCGGCGGTATCCCCGAGACCTCGAGGAACACATTCGGATGGCGTCGGACGATGAAGAAGGCGGCTGCCATCCACAGCGGACGTCCGCCGTGCGCGAGCAGGATCTTCAATCGCGGAAAATCAATCGCCACATCGTCGACGTCCATCGGGTCACCGAAGCGGCTGCGGGCGCCAGGAAACACGGAGGTGCCGGTGTGGATGGTGACCGGCACGCCTGCGGCCTCGGCCCGGCGGTAGACCTCCGCCAGCCCTGGAAGGTCCCGCTGGTAGGCGTTCGCGCGGAACAGCTGGTGCGGCGGATGCACCTTCAAGGCGCGCGCCCCCATTTCGATGACGCGGTCGGTGTCGCCGCCCGGATCGGTGGTGAACGCCGGGTGCACGGAGCCGAACGGGATCAGGCGTGAGGGCTCGGCGGACGCATACGCCATCATCCAGGCGTTCACGTCGCTCGTGAAACCCATGACGTCCGGGCTCACGTAGTTGATCAACCCGACGCGCTCGATCCTATCCGCATCCATCTGACGAAGAAGTTTCGCCGGGTCCGCCGCGAACGATTCCAGCTCCTCCCGATTCGGCTTCTTGTCCCAGAACGCGCGCTGCACGTCCGGTTTCATCATGTGAAACGGCTGGATGTGAATGTGAGCGTCGATGACGGGCATGCAAGGGGTTCAGGGGCTCAGTGCTGGGTGCTCAGTACCCTACATATTGAGATCCACCCAGACCGACTTGATCTGGGTGTAGTGCTCGAGCGCGTGGGCGGACATCTCACGGCCGAAGCCGCTCTGCTTGTAGCCGCCAAACGGCGTCGCGGTGTCGTAGACGTTGTAGGTGTTGATCCAGACCGTGCCCGCCTGGAGCTTGCGCGCGACGTAATGCGCTTTCTTGATGTCCTTGGTCCACACGCCGGCGGCCAGGCCGTACGGTGTATCGTTGGCACGCGCGATCGCTTCGTCCAGGTCGGCGAATTCAATGGCGGTGAGCACGGGGCCGAAGATCTCCTCGCGTGAGATCGTCATCTCGGGCGTCACATCGGCGAACACCGTCGGCTGGACGAAGAAGCCCTTGCCGGTGCCGATATCGGTCCGCTCACCACCCGCGACCAGGGTCGCTCCCTCCTGCTTCCCGGACGCGACGTATCGCAGGACCGTCTCCATCTGCTTTCTGGACGAGAGCGCGCCGAAGCGCGTCTTCGGATCCATCGGGTCGCCGGCGACCATCTTCTTCGCCCGCGCGGCGAGCTTGTCGATGAATTCGTTCTTGATCGACTTGTCCACCAGGAGGCGCGAGCCGGCGGCGCAGACTTCTCCCTTGCCGTAAAAAATGCCGATCGTCACGCCGCGAACCGCCGATTCGATGTCGGCGTCCGACAGCACGATGTTCGGGGACTTGCCGCCAAGCTCCAGGGTGATCTTCTTGAGCGTGTCGGCGGCCCCCTTCATGATCGACTTGCCGGTGCTGGTATCGCCGGTGAAGGCGATCTTGTCGATCCCCGGGTGTTCGACGATCGCCTGGCCCAGCTTCGCGCCCGGCCCGGTAAGGATATTGAGCACGCCCGGCGGCAGGCCGACTTCGATCGCGATCTCGCCAAGGGCCAGCGCGGTCAGCGGCGTCTGGCTCGCCGGCTTCACGATGATCGTGTTGCCGCACGCCAGCGCCGGAGCGATCTTCCAGACCGCGATGAGCAACGGAAAATTCCAGGGCACGATCGCGGCGCAGACACCGAGCGGCTCGCGGAGCGTGTAGTTGAGGTAATTGCCCTTGACTGGGATGGTCTCCCCCATCACCTTGTCGGACCAGCCTCCGTAGTACTCGAAGCATTCGGCAGCCGCGGGGATCTCGATGTGGCGAGATTCCATGATCGGTTTGCCGTTGTGGAGCGTCTCGAGACGAGCCACTTCGTCGGCGCGCTCCATCAGCCGCTCACCCAGCTTCCGCACCAGCCGCCCCCGCTCACGCGCGGACATCTGCCCCCACGGTCCGTTCAGAGCCCCACGCGCCGCAAGGACCGCGGCATCCAGATCCGCCGTATCGCCCGATGCGACGATGGCGCAGATCTCCTCAGTCGCTGGATTGACGACTTCCATCGTCTTTCCGGACGCTGACGGGCGCCATTCGTTGTTGATGAAGAGATGTTTCTGATCTGCGCCTGCCATCTGACGACCTCACGATGTGAAACACCTGGAACACGATGCGCACCGCGCACACAAAGGCAGAGTACAAAAATATTTGTCTTTGTGCTCATGGTGGCCTTTGTGCCGTCGTGCCGAAGCCCGCCGCCGTCGGCTTACTTGCCGGTGAACCGGGCCGCCCGCTTTTCCAGATTCGCCGCGATACCTTCCTTCGCGTCGTCTCCCTGAAACAGCAGTTGCTGGAGCTCACGCTCGATTGCCAGGCCTTCGAGGAAACCCGCTTCGGCGCCGGATTGGACGGCCCGCTTCATCCGGCCGACCGCCTTGCTCGCTTTGTGCGGGGGGGTGAACCCCTTCGCGTATTCCTGGACGGCTTCAGCGAAGGTGCGCCCCTGCAGCTGGTCGTCACCCCAGACCTCCGTGACGATCCCCAGTGGGAGTGCTTCGTCGAAGGTCATGAGGCGGCCGGTCGCCATCAATTCGATGGCGCGGGCCTTGCCAACCAGCCGGGCCAGGCGCTGGGTGCCGCCGGTTCCGGGCAGAACGCCCAGAGCCACCTCGGGAAGGCCCAGCTTGCCCCCCCCTTTCTTCGCAATCCGGATATCGGCCGCCATGGCGACTTCGAGGCCGCCACCCACGGTGTGGCCATTCAGCGCCGCGATCACGAGCTTGGGCGTCTGCTCCAGCCGCGTGAGCGTCTCGTTGGCGTGCAGGCAGAAGTAGTACTTGAACTCGGGGTCCGCGTCTTTGAGCGTCCCGATATTGGCGCCCGCGCAGAAGAACTTGTCCCCCGCACCGCGGAGCACGATGACATGGACGCCCGCATCCATCCGCGCCGTCAGCACGGCGGCGTCGATCTCGAGCATCATGCCGTACGAGTAGGTGTTCGCCGGCGGATCGTTCAGCTCGATCGTGCCGATCCCGTCAGCAACGGTATAGGTAATGGTCTGGTCGGACATGTTTCCCATCATGTAGGCC
>JACDBQ010000464.1 GCA_013694845.1 Acidobacteriota bacterium | reverse complement strand
TGCTGGACCTGGGGCTGCCGAAGATCGACGGGCTATCGCTGGTCCGCAAGTGGCGCGAGTCGGGCAGTGCGGTCCCGGTCCTGGTGCTGACGGCGCGCGGCAGCTGGCACGAGAAGGTGCAGGGAATCGACAGCGGCGCCGACGACTACGTCGCGAAACCGTTCCGCATGGAGGAGCTTCTGGCGCGCCTGCGGGCGCTGATCCGCCGGGCGAGCGGACAGATCACTCCGCAACTGCGGTGCGGCCCGGTAGCCCTGGACGCGCGGCTCGCGAAGGTGACGCTCGACGGCGCCCCCGTGAAACTCACCAGCCTCGAGTTCCGCGTGCTCTCATACCTGATGCACCACCGCGACCGGATCGTTTCGCAGGCAGAGCTCACCGAACATATCTACGCGCAGGACTTCGACCGTGAGTCGAACACCGTCGAAGTGTTCATCGGACGGCTTCGGCGCAAGCTCGGCGCCTCGCTCATCGAGACCGTGCGAGGTCTGGGCTACCGGCTCGGAGGCGCGGGTTGAGTCCGGGGTCCGTCCGCACGCGGATCCTGGCCGGCGCCGTCCTCTGGACGATCGGGCTCTTCGTCGCCGCGGTGATCGTCTCGACCGTGCTGATGCTTCGGTATCGCCAGTACCCGGTGATGCTGCACGGCACGGCGTCCTCCCATGGCACCTTCCTGGTGATCGTCGTCCTGATCTGCCTCGCGGCGGGCTTCCTGCAGGTGCGCCGCGCCCTGACGCCGCTCGATCGCCTGCGCCTGCGCCTGGCGGAGGTTCGTTCGGGAAAGGAGCGCCGGGTGGTCGGCAGCTATCCCGTGGAGGTGCAGCCGCTGGTCGAGGACCTGAACCTGCTGCTCGATCACCGCGATCAGGCGGTACGTCGCGCGATCGCCAAGGCCGGTGACCTGGCGCACGGGCTCAAGACGCCACTTGCCGTCCTGGCGCGCGACGGCGATCGCGCGCGTAGCGATGGTCATACCGAGCTCGCGGACACGATCGGCGGACTGGTCGAGGGGATGCGGCGGCAGCTCGATTATCACCTCGCCCACGCCCGCGCGGCCGCGTCCGGCGCCGCGCCGGGGGCCCAGTGCCGGGTGATCGATTCCGCAGAAGGACTTGCTCGAACCCTGCAACGGCTTCACGCCGACCGTGGAATTTCGATCGCGGTCACCGTCAACCCTGCGCACACCGTTCGGGTCCAGCGGGAGGATCTGGACGAGATGCTCGGCAACCTGCTGGACAACGCCTGCAAATGGACCCGCACCCAGGTGACCCTCACGTCCACGGCCGTCGCGAACGCCATCGCAATAGATGTGGAAGACAACGGGCCTGGCGTCGCGCCGGCGATGCGCGGCGTCGTCCTTCAGCGAGGGGTGCGCGCCGACGAAGCGGCGCCAGGTTCCGGCTTCGGGCTTGCGATCGTCAGCGACCTGGCCGAGCTCCATGGCGGCTCGATCAGCCTGGAAAGCGCACCAGCGGGAGGGCTGCGCGCGCGCCTGCGACTGCCGGCAGCCACATGATGGTTACTCGGCCCGCAGGGCGATCGTCGGATTGACGCGGAGCGCTCGCCGCATCGGCACGACGGCGGCCAGCACGACGACGCCGCTGAGAATAGCCGGCGTCGCGGCGAGCGTCCGAACCTCGACTCCCGGGAGACCGTGAATGAACGTGTCGACGATGCGGTCGATTGTGAGTGCGCCGAGGATGCCGAGCATACCGCCGGCGGCGGTCAGGTAGATTGCTTCGGTCACCACCAGCCGCACCACCTGCCGTCGACCGGCGCCAAGCGCCATCCGGAGGCCGATCTCCCTGGTACGGCGGAGGACAGCGTCGCTCATGACGCCGTACACCCCGGCCGTGCCCATCACGAGCGCGATGATGCCGCACAACCCGACGAGGGTGGTGGCCAGGCGATCGATCAGGAGCGCCTCCGACAGGTGCTGTTCGATCGAGGTGGCGCGCCTGATCGTGACGCCGCCGTCGATCCTGGTGAGCGTTCCCGTGATGGCCGGGATCGACGTGGCGGGTTCGGACGCAGTCCGGACGAACAGGTATCCGCAGGGCATGTGCTCCTGCGCATACGGTAAGTAGACAGTCGGTTCTGCGGACCCCTGCAGCGTGCGATACCGTCCGCTTCGCACGACCCCGGCGATCCGGACGCGAGCCCCGTCGCTCGTGAGCAGGTGCTGGCCTGCAGCCGAAGCGCCGAAGTACCGGCGGGCGAGCAACTCGTCGATCACGGCCACCGGTTCGGCGAGTGCACCGTCGGTGGCGTCGACCAGCCGACCCTCGACGAGCGGAATCCCCAGGGTCGTGAAATAACCCGGGGTCACGACGACAACGTTCAGATCGACGCGATCGAGGGCTTTGGCCCCGGCCTGGATGGCGTAGCGGCGGACGTTGTTGCGGCCGAGCGGTGGAGTCGACGCCCAGCCCGCGGCGAGCACGCCAGGCGCTTTCGGGAGGGTTGCGGCCATCGCATGGTGAAACCGCACGCCTCGAACGGGATCGTGAGAACGGCAGTCGCCTCCCGGGTTCTCCATCGACAACATCGCGATGCTGCCGGCCTTGACGCCGAAGTCTCCCTTCAACGCGTGCGACAGGCCGGTGATCAGAAGCCCGGTGGCAATGAGCAGCACGGTGGAGAGCGCGAGCTGCGCCGTGATGAGCGCGGCGCGCATCCGGCTGCCGCCATGTTGCTCCGAGACCCCGCCGGCATCGGCGCGCAGCGCCAGGACGGCAGAGGCGCCGGTGCCGTGGATCGCCGGTGCGATACCGAACAATGCTCCGGCGATCGCCGCGATGCCGACGGTGAGCAGCACCAGCATCGGGTCGATGCTGGTGTCGATGAGATCCGCCTGCTCGGGTGTGAAGAGCGCCGGGATCGCGCTCGTGAGCCACGCCGCGAGCAGCAGGCCGACCACCCCGGCGGCGAGTGAGACGATCAGGCTTTCGTACAGCAGCTGCCGCACCAGCATCGCACGCCCGGCACCGAGCGCCATCTTCACCGCCAGCTCTCGACGGCGTGCCATCGCGCGCGACAGCAGCAGACTGCCGGCGTTCACGCAGGCGCTCGCCAGCAACAACCCGACCGCGCCGAGCACGACGCCGGCGACGATGGCGGTCTCGGATCGTGCTTCAGGTTCCAGCTGCGAATACTCGATCGCGGTGAGCTGTCGAGGCGCTTCGGGATCCGTGACCGCACCGCGATTCGTGTCGGGATACCCGGCCGCGAGCTCCGCGCCAAGTGCCTGGACCTGGCGCTGGACGGCTTCGAGGGGAACGCGCCGTCTACCGAGCAGCGAGAGTCGCCGGTCGCCTCGACTGTTGCTCCCCGTGCCGGGCATCGGCACCCACACATCCGAGGTCCTGCCGGCCTGCAGCCCTCTGAACTTTCGCGGACTTACGCCGACGACCAGGTATCTGTCAGGTCCCACTTCGATCGTCCGCCCGACGATGGTCCCGGCGCCATCGAGGACCTCGGCGAACGCGTAGCTGATCACGGCCCCGCGCGGTTCGGTGGTGTCGTCCGCCGCGTCGAGCAGCCGGCCGGCATGGGCGTGCATCCGCAGCGTCGAGAAGAAGTCAGCCGTCACCGCAACAACCCGGCCGGTTTGCGTGATCCCGCCCTGGGCGGGATCGTCGGGCGGCGAGGCGATCCGGACGTTGGCGATGGTCGAGTCGTCGATGGCGGCCACAGCTTCGAGGGATGCGCTGTCACGGATCGCCAGCAGGTCGGGGTACGACGAGCGGCCATATAGGGCGCCGCTGAACTCACTGGTGTAAATGGACACCAGGCTGTCGGCATCCGCGACGCCGTCAGGTGCGCTGAGCAGCAGTCGGTAGACGATGCCGAAGACGGCGGCGTTCGCCCCGGTCCCGAGCGCAAGGCTCAGGACGAGGGCAGCCGTGAGCCCCTTCGCTCGAACGACGCTCCGCGCCGCGTATCTTACGTCCTCGATCATGGCCGTGCGGGCAGCCAAGGCACGAAGCGTACCCGCGAATCGGGGACGGACGCGACTCTAAGTTGTTGATCCGGACCGGCTCGGGTGCGGTGTGGCTGCGGATCCGGACATTCGTTGCTCGCTGCCGGGACGACTCAGGGGTGTCTCAGTGCGACCACAGTCAAAGAGGCATACTCTACGTCCGGACCAAGCGGTGGGAAATCATCCATGACAGTCGCGCCAGGCACCCGATTCGGACCCTATGTGATCGGGCAGCTGCTCGGGCTGGGCGGGATGGGGGAAGTCTACGAGGCCACCGACACCCGACTGGGTCGCCAGGTCGCTGTCAAAGTGTTGACCGCAAGTGAACTGGATCCAGAGCGGGAGCGCGGTCTGGATCGCGAGGCGCGTGCGGTCGCCAGTCTGAGCCATCCCCACATCTGTGTGCTGCACGACGTGGGGCGGCACGAGGGGCGTCTCTTTCTCGTCATGGAGCGGCTCTCGGGAGAAACACTCGCGCGCCGCCTTGAACGTGGACCCATTCCGCTCCCGCAGGCACTCGCCTGGGCGGCCGACGTAGCCGACGCGCTCGACGCGGCGCACCGGGCCAGAATCCTTCACCGCGACTCAAGCCGTCCAACGTCATGTTGACCAAGACCGGTCCAAAACTACTGGATTTCGGTCTGGCGACCCGCGACCCCTCTGCAGTGGTCGCGAGGGCCGACGTCACAACTATGGCGCCGCTGAGCGCTCAGGTCGCGAACACCTTCGCAGGCACGCTGCCGTACATGGCGCCGGAACTGCTCGACGGCAAAGCCGCGGACGTGCGGTCCGACGTCTTTGCCTTCGGTGCGATGTTGTACGAGATGATCTCGGGACGGCCGGCATTTGCCGGTACCCAGGCCGGTCTCGTCGCCGCGATTCTCACCGGTGATCCTTCCCGAGTGGACGGCTTGCCCCCGTCGGTCGATCGCTTGATTCGACGCTGCCTCGCGAAGGATCCCGAGGAACGCTGGCAGACCGCGCGCGACCTGCGCGAGGCCTTGAGCCTGATTCAAATCGATGGCGGCCGCGATTCGACGCGGCCGGTCGCCGCACCGCACTGGCGACGGCTCGCGCTGGCGACCCTGGTCATCGCTGTCCTCAGCCTCGCGGTGATCCCGAGGTTTCGATCGCTGTTCACCGGGGCCTCCTCCAGCGCGGGAACGCCCGTGATCGTGCTGATGGACTCTCCGGTGCCGGAGCGTGTGTACGATGCCGCCACGAGGAAAGACAGGGGCACGAACGCCGACGACCTCACCGACATCCTGCGAGACCTGCCGGTGCAACTGCACAAGGAAACGACGAGCGCGTTGTGGCATCGGGAAGACGAAGTCCTCAAGCAGCACCCGTCGTTGGTCATGATGCACCTGTCAAGCTTTGCCGAACCCACCACCGATCCGACCTCTCCGCTTCAGCCAAACGCGCAGGAACGCACCCGCGCGTTTCTCGGCTACGTGGCGCTGGCCGAGCCCGGCACGAAGTTCGTCGTCTATTCCAGAGGATTTGCCGCCCAGGCGGAGCGCGACGTGTGGGTCTCCGAGACCGAACGGCGATTCCCCGCGCTGCGCGGCCGCGTGCAGTTGATGCACATCCCTGGCGACGGCAATGCCACATTCAGGGATCCACAGACGGGGCGAGCTGTCCGGGAGCGGGTCAAGCTCCTGCTGGACCTCCACTGATGGCGGTCAGGGGCTTCGCGACCGATGCCGTGCGGAAAGGTTCGGGCAATTTGCGGTCTTCCGACGCAAGGTCTGACCTGGAACGGACGCGCGGGTCCGCAACCGAATAAAATGCGCGGATGGCCAGCCTGATTGAAGCGATCGAAATCAAACGCAAGTCCTATTTCGAGTTCGAGGGCGCGCCCTACCATTGCATCGACGTCGACGTGTCGAAGCCCACGGCGCGCGGCGGCCAGACGCTGGTCCGCATCAAGATGCGCAACCTGCTGACCCAGGCGGTGTTCGACAAGACCTTCAAGGCCGGGGAGAAGTTCAGGGAACCGGACCTGGAAATGGTGCCGGCCACCTTCCTCTACGCCGACGGCGGCGGTCACCACTTCATGGACCAGGACAGCTTCGAAACGCTCACCCTTTCGGGCGGGACGCTCGGCGACGATCGGCTGCTGCTCGTCGACAACGTTCTCGTCCAGATTCACAAGTACAACGGCAACCCGATCGGCGTTGTCTTTCCCCCTCACGTCGAGCTGCTCGTCGCATCGACCGAACCCGGCGTCCGTGGGGACACCGCGAGTGGCGGCGTCACCAAATCAGCCACGCTCGAGACCGGCCTCGAGGTGCGGGTGCCCCTGTTCATCAAAGAAGGGGAAAAGGTGAAGGTCCACACCGAGACGCGGGAGTTCGCCGGCCGCGCCTGATCGTTCCCCAACGAGGAGACCGAACGAATCAGCGCGTCACACTCGGCTGGATCGCCGTCCCGTGGCAAAACAAGGCGACGCTCCGCTCTCGGCCGAGTCTTCAAGACTTACCGGATCGGCGTCGATAGCCGGCTCGCGGGGGAGTCTGGGACCGTGGGCAGGCGGACGGTGAAGGTTGCGCCTGTGCCCAACCCGTCACTGAATGCCTGGACGCTTCCGTCATGCCCGGCCACGAGATCTCTGACGATCGCCAGCCCGAGTCCAAGGCCGCCAGAGCGCGCGGCATGCTGCGGGGCCTGCTGAAACCGGTCGAAAATGTGCGCAATGACGGTGGGGTCGATACCCTCCCCCGTATCCCGTACGGTGACCGTCACCTCGTGGATGGTGCCCGAAACCGAAATCTCGATGTGCCCGCCAGTTGGCGTGGACTTCAGTGCATTTGTCAGCAAGTTCGACACGACCTGTTGCAGTCGCTTGGCGTCCCCGAGGACCGCCCGCACATCGAAGTCACCATCGAATCGGATGGCGACGCCCTTGGATCTTGCGGCTGAGGCAACGGTTTCGATCGCGGCATGGATGACATGCACCAGGCTGACGGGCAGCCGTTCGATCGTGAGCTTTCCCGTCGAGATGCTGGAGGCGTCGAGCAGGTCGTCGACAAGCTGTGACTCCAGCCGAGCATTCCGAAAAATGGCATCGGCGGCTTGCAGACGGTCGGCGGCTGTCACATCGTCCCGCTGCAGGAGCCGGGCCCATCCCATGATGGGGCCGAGCGGCGTCCGCAACTCGTGAGAAATCACCGCCAGGAACTCGTCCTTGACAGCGTTCGCTCCCTCCGCGACACGGCGGGCTTCTTCAGCTCGGGCCAGCGCATCCCGAAGAGCCACCTCGCTTGCCTCCAGTGCGGCGCGCGCCTGGTGGACGGTGATGACGTGACCGAGCCGACCCCCGAGCGATTCCAGAAGCGCCAGCAGCTCCAGGTCCGTAGCTTCGAAGTCCGTCAGAAATGCTTCAATCACGGCAGTGATTTCGCCGCCAACGTGGACCGGGAAGCAAACGGCGGATCGGATGCCACACGCCTCGAACGTCACCCATCCGCGACAGGCGTTCGGCATCGAACGGATGTCTTCGATCCAGATTGCCTCGCCGCGCTCCAGCGTCGTGCCGGGAAGGCCCTCGCCGCGCCTGAATGCGGGTTTTGTTTGATAGGGCTGCGGATCGTTCCCCGTGGCCACCCACGAGCCACCCAACTCCAGACGATCCCCCCGACCGGCCACGCGCCAGAATTGCACCACGGGCCAGCGGAGCTCTTCCCCTATCGCGCGAAGCGTTCCCGCGATGGCGGTTTCCGGGGAACGGCTGGTGGCCAGGATCTGATTGGCAGTGGCGCTGCTGCGCAGACGTCGCTCGGATCGGACGCGGGCCGTAATGTTCTGCAGGTGCCCCACGAACAGCGGTGGCTCAGTGCCGGCCAGATGGACGATTGAGAGTTCGACCGGAACTCGACGACCGCTTGCGTGCATCGCCTCCACGGTCACCCGGTGCCCAAGAATTGTCGATTCCCGGGTCGCGAGGTATCGGCTCAAACCAATTTCATGGCGCTCGCGCAGCTCTTCCGGGACGAACACGTCGCCCAGGCGCTGCCCGATGATGGACGCACGACTGAACCCGAACGTGTCCTCGGTCCCAGGATTGATCTCGACGATGACACCGTCTGCGGCCATGATGATGACGCAGTCGAGAGAGGAATCGAGCAGGGCGGTGCGCCAGGCGTCTGCGGGTATGGCCAAGTCTTAAATCCTTCGGCGGCAAGTCACGGCGACCGGAGGGCGTCAGCACCTCGTCGTCGGCAGCCTTTGAGCGCCCGCCACCTAGCAGTCTACCCGACTGGTACGGAGCTCACGAACACGCGGACCCGCTGCGACGTGTCCAGAAGCGTGCCGCCACTCAACGCGGCCGTTCGTCAGTTCCTGCGAGCGAGAGCGGACGGCTATACTGCGGCAGTCATGCGACGGACCTTATTTGCCGCGGTGGTGGCGTCCCTTCTGATCGTACCGTCCAGCGCGCAGACGCCACGGACGTCCCCTTCGGGTTTCGACGTCGTGGAAAAAACGATTCCCGAGCTGCAGGCCGCGATGGAGTCGCGGCAGGTGACGTCCCGGCAACTGGTCGAACTCTACCTGGCGAGAATTGCGGCGTACGACAACATCGGCCCGGCGCTGCATGCGATAGTAGCGATCAATCCCGAGGCACTCACGATTGCCGATGCGCTCGACGCTGAGCGGCGCGCGAGCGGTGCGCGAGGCCCGTTACACGGCATTCCCGTTCTGGTGAAGGACAACTACGAAACGATGGAGATGCCGACGTCCGCCGGATCGATCGCGCTGGCGTCGTTCCATCCGCGGTCGGATGCCTTCCAGGTGCGAAAGCTCCGGGACGCCGGCGCAGTGATCCTCGGCAAGACCAACATGCACGAACTGGCCGCGGGTATCACGACGACCGGTTCACGCTTTGGCCAGACGCGCAATCCCTACGATCTCGACCGCAATCCGGGCGGGTCGAGCGGCGGCACCGGTGCGGCGGTCGCCGCGAACTTCGCCGTCGCGGGTATGGGCAGCGATACCTGCGGATCGATTCGGAATCCCGCGTCGCACAATAACCTGGTGGGCCTGCGCGGGACGCAGGGGCTGTCGAGCCGCACCGGCATCGTGCCCCTGTCATCGACCCAGGACATCGGCGGTCCACTCGCCCGCAGCATCACGGACCTCGCCATCATGCTGGACGCGACGGTTGGCCCCGATCCGGCGGACGCCACCACGACTGGGAATGCCGCGCACATCCCTTCGTCGTACCGCACGTCGTTGCGCGCGGACAGGCTGAAGGGTGCGCGGCTCGGGACCGTCCGAGGCCTCTTCGGCACCGCACCCGAAGATCAGGAAGTGACGGCGCTCGTCAACAAGGCGCTCGACGCCTTGAAGAAAGCCGGGGCGGAGCCCATCGACGTGGTGATTCCCGGGCTCGACGACCTGCTTCGGGACAGCAGCCTCATCAACGCCGAGTTCAAGTTCGATCTCGCCGACTACCTGTCCCGCCATCCGGATGCGCCGGTGAAATCGCTGGGCGAGATCCTCGATCGCGGTCTCTATCACCTGGCGCTCGAGGAGAGGTTCCGGGACCGGAATGGGGTCGAGCAGCGCGGTACCGACCAGGAACGCCGCGCGCGCATCAAGCGGGTCGCCCTTCGCGACGCCGTTGTGGCGGTGATGGAGGAGCATCGGCTCGACGCCGTGATCTACCCGACACTGCGCCGGAAGCCTGCGCGAATCGGCGATGTGCAGGGCGGCACCAACTGCAGCCTCAGTGCGCATTCGGGCTTGCCCGCGCTCGGGGTCGCGGCGGCGTGGAGCGAGGATGGTCTCCCGATCGGGGTCGATGTGATGGGCCGGCCGTGGAGTGAAGCGGCCCTGCTGTCGCTTGGCTTCGGAATCGAGCAGGCGCTCGACCTGCGGCGTGCACCCTTCAGCACACCACCCTTGGTGAATGGGAAGCCTCCCGTGCCGCGAGCGATTTCCGTCACGCTCGACGAAGGCGGCGACCGCCTCGGTGTCGTCCAACTGACCTACGACGAGACGACCGGGCGTCTCTCATACCAGTCGATCTTCGCGCCGAACCGCGAGGAGCGTGTGGGCGCCATCTGGATCCACCGCATGCGCGGTGTCAGAACGGCGGCGGCCGTCCATCTACTGTTCAATGGAACCGGGACGGCCTCCTACGGCTCGGTGGTCCTGTCGGCACCCGAGCGCGCCGATCTCGCCGGGGGCCGTCTGCGGGTCCGGTTCTATACCCGCCAACATCCTGGCGGCGTCGAGGTCCCACTGACGGCCCGTCGTTGAAGGGGTGACCTGTTGAGGCGCCAGCGGCTCGCGGACGACACCCGGACCGGTGCGGGCCCGGGTGGTCGAGATCAGAACCTGAAGCCGAGCGCGAAATAATACGTGCGCGGAGCCTGGTAGTCATCCGCTGACAGCGGGATCCCGAAGTCGGGTCCCAGTTCATAGTGGACCCCGAGCTGCGGCGTTTCGGTGAAGGGGTTGAATCGC
>JACDBQ010000453.1 GCA_013694845.1 Acidobacteriota bacterium | reverse complement strand
TTATGGTAGGGAAAGACCCGGTCGTTCAGACCGGGATACTGCAGAAACTCATTCAACGCGGCGCCTTGAGCTCCGCCCCCGGTTACGCCGGAGATGAAGCCGTCCTTGAACGTGACCGCCCATCGTGGGAAGAAACCGCCATGGCCGTTCGTGCCAGCCAGCACGCCATGGATCAGCGCGATCGGTTCGCGCGGCAGCCACTTCTGCTGGAAACCAGGGTAGTTCACGAATGAGTAGCCAAACCGGCCCGTCGCCTGGTTGGGAAACATGTACAGGTGACCGCGCTGGTAGGCCCCCTGCGACCAGCGTTCCGACATGTCCGGGGTCAGATCCGACCAGAGGTTAGTGCCCTCAGGGTCCGTGATCTCGAGTCGCTCGGCGTACGCCAGCGGTTCGAGCAACTGTTCCTCGGCGAGCTGCCACACGTCGCCGGGGTAGGTGGTCATCTGGCTCTGCAGGGTGTAGACGTTGTCGGTGATGAAGGTACCGAGGTATTTGTCCTGCATCGGATAGAGCGCGCGCCGTAGTCCGGTCGTGCCGCCGCCGCCCCAGAAGACGCCGCGAACTTCCGGATGCGCCTTCAGATAGGCCTGAATGCCGCGGCCGACGACCTCCCGGTCTGTCGTGTTTCCGGCTCGGGGAAGCCCGGTCTCGGGGTCGACGTCGCTCTTGACCTTGCCAGCTTTGCCGGATTCGCCCGGAAACAACTCGGCGTACAGGTCCGGCCGCCGCTCCTTCAGCCACTTCTTGGGCACCTCGGGATCCGGGAACTGTCCGTTGATCCAGGATGACGCCTGGTAGATCCCCGCGCTCTCGATCTTGCGGCCATCGCGTTCCTGCGCCTGCTCGCGGTTGGTGTCCTCGGCGCTCTGGCCGAGGAACTCGTGCGCGTACTTGATATGGGGGGTGATCTTGCGCTCGACCAGAGCCCGCTTGATGGCATCGACCACCATCGGATCTGCGGCGGAGGTCGGCACGATCAGCACCCCCTCGCCGCTCTGAACAATGCCCATGCCTTTGCCCTGAAAGCCGGATGTGTTCCGCGCCAGCGATCGCGCCGCCGGCATCAGGTCTTCGACCGACTTGGGCGGCACGAAGTACGACGGCCAGCGCGGCGCGGGATATCCGGTCGAGGCCGTCGCGGCCGGCGTCCCGCTGCCGGCGTCGGGCTTGGCTTCGTTGGAGTCTTTCCGGCAACCGGCGCCAATGATCAGTAGGCTGAGGACGGTCACGACGCGCGCGTAACGGGGATACATAACCCAGCTCCTTTGTAGGTGAACGACCGAGCCGACCACTCGACAAGGCCTCGTCCAGCTTCGGGGCTTCACGGCCGCACGGGGAGGTCATTCAATTCGATGTTCCGCTGCCCAGACTCTCCACCGCCTCCCGCAAGGCGTCGCGCGTGGCCAGGACGGTTCGGCCCCACCGCCGCAAGCCGGTCGGCGCGGCATCCCAGCGTGATTCCGGCCCATAGACCAGATAGGCATCCCACAGGACCGGTGCCTCGAATCCCTTGGAACCCGGAGCCATCTGTCCCTGGATGTCGGACAGCCGGTCGGCGTACCACCGGCCGACGAGCTTGCCGTCGTCCCAGTAGTGCTTTACGCGTGGATCAGGCATCGCCTCCGCAGGCCACTGGTCCCTTGCGTCATTGGGATACATGGCAAACCAGATCGCATAGACCCGAAGGTCCTGATCCGGATTCCCCTTGAGCACGGCCTCCTGCACCCACCGGGCGCCATTGAGACAGGCGGGTCACGTGGGGGAGAGCAGGAGAACAACCCGGGCCTTCCCGGCGTCGCGGTTGAAGCGCGCCTGCAACTCGCCAACGCTGCCGAGATCCGAGAACGGTTCCGGCGTGTTGCCGCCGCAGGCGACGATCAGCAGGGTCGCCAGTGCCAGCACCGGCCCCCGGACCAGAGCCGAGACGCCTCCCCGAGCACGGGGCGCCAGGAAAGACGGTCTGTATGGTCCTACCATTCGCGCGCCTAGGCTGCTACGGGATAGGTGGCTTGTCAACTGCAATCTGCACCGATGTCTCCTGGTCGGCTTCTACCAGGCGGCCCTCAGGCTCAACTGCACCTCGCGCGGACCGGTGGTGGTCGAGGTGATACGGCCCGCGCTGCCGATCGGGGCTTCGTCCTGCCGTACGCCGGCGAACACGATCCGCTGCGGCATCCCCAGGTTCACGCGATCGAAGACGTTGAACACGTCGAGTCGAAACTGCAGTTGCGCTTCGTGGGACCGCCATCTCGTGCGCAGCGGCTTCGCGAACGCGAGATCCACTGTCGCCAGACCCGGGCCGGTCAGACTGTTCCGCCCGACATTGCCAAACGTCCCAGGCGCCTGCAGCTCGAACGCCGACGGATCGAAATAGCGATCCGCAGCGCCGAGAATGATGGCGCCGGGATCGACGCCGGACCGCAGATTCGGCCGGTCGACCGAGACCCGGGCGAGCGTCCGCGAGTAGTTCTCCTGGATGCCGACGGTAAAGGGATTCCCCGAGCGCGCCGCAAGCAGTGCGCTGATGGTCCAGTCGCGCGCGATGGCCCGCACCGGGGCAGGGGCATCGGCCAGCGCTGGCGTACGCCAGACCGCGTATGCGGTGAGGTTGTGGCGGCGGTCGAAGTCGGCGGGGCCGCGGTCCGTTTCGTTGAAGTCCGGATCCATCCGGTGCGTCACGCTGCCGTTGGACTCGGTCGGTACCGTCCCCTGCGATTCGTCGATCGTGCGGCTCAGCGTATAGCTCGCCTGGAACTGAAGCGCGCGGTCGAATCGTCGGGCGATCTTCAGCTGGAGCGCGTCGTAGCGAGAGTGCCCGTCCGGCGAGCGGTAGTCGATTGCCCCGAACGAGGGATTGCGGCGCGGCCGTCCCGACCCGAACACGCGGGTGCCATCTGGCTGCAGATCGGCGACCGGCGCATTGATGTCCCCGGCACGAACGAGGTTCGATCCCCTGGATCCGGCGTAGGCCGTGCTGAGTACGACCTGTCCCGGCAGTTCTCGTTCGACCGCGGCGTTGAAGTGCACCAGGCGCGGCGTCTGCCAGTCGTACTGCGGCACGCCCAGGCTCAGGACGGTCGCCGGAGGCAGGTTGGCGTTGCGGAAAACCGGATTCCGGATCGTGACCTGGTTATAGAACGGGGGATTCGTCCCGACGGTCTGCGCCACGAACGGCAACGTGTTGATGTCGTAGAACACGCCGGCCCCCCCACGCACGACGGTGCGGCCGTCGGGCGACGGGGTCCAGGCGATGCCGAGCCGTGGCGCCAGATTCAATTTCTCGGTCCGCAGCAGCGTGCCAACTGTCGGGGTGCTGTCCCCGAGCGGATCCTGCAGACCGACCAGCCGGTCCCCGGTCTCGGTCGGAGCTGTCGCGAATTCCCAGCGGAGCCCGGCGTTGAGGGTCAACCGCGGCGACAGCTTCACGTCGTCTTGCGCATAAACTCCCAGCTGTGTCGTCGAGAGCTGACGGAGCGATTCCGATCCCGGCAGGGCGAGTGACAGCACCGACGGGCGCGCTCGCAGAAACTGGCCGATATCCGCAAAGCTGTAGCGACCGGGCCAAAAAATCTGGAAGTCGACCAACGCGTCGAAATGTTCCATCAGCGCGCCAAGTTTGAGCAGATGCGATCCGCGTGAAATCGCGACGTCGTCGGCCAGTGCGAGCAAGCGCTGGCGCGCGTGGGTGTAGGGGGAGACCAGCGATCCGAATGCCGGCATGCCGCCGATGACCAGGTGGGGGATCCCGCGGCCGGGGACAAGCGACAACCCTTCGACGAAGCCGCGCCCCGTCGTGTCGGTCTGGGCGAGGTCGGTGAAGCTGTAGGAGAGCCGCGCCGTGTTGACCAGCCCCCCGGGCCGACACGTGCGAGTCTTCGACCGTCAGGAAGCGGCCCGTTGATTCCCAGTCGACCGCTGTCCCCGGAT